>JAQBVR010000025.1 GCA_027623015.1 bacterium
CACATGGCATCATCTCTGGAGCTACTCTCTTTGGTGCAGGGCTGTACGACTGTGATGCATCAGGTGATAAATTAATTTGGGATGTCACAACAGGGCAGTTCAGCTGTGGCACAGATAATAATGATGGAACGACATACGTTGCAGGGCAAGGACTATCACTCAATAGCACATTGTTTACAGTAAATTCCTCTCTGACAGGTACTCTTCTGGACTTCGTGACTATCTCTGGAGCGACACTACATGCAGCTGATTTGATCACGAGTTCAGGATCAATGATTATCGAAAGTAATCTTACGGTGCATGGAATCATGTCGGGTTCCACTCTCTACGGTGCAGGACTCTACGATTGTGATGGAGTGAATGATAAATTGGTGTGGAATGTCACAACAGGGCAGTTCAGCTGTGCAACAGATAACAACTCTGGTGGAGCAAGTTTTGATGACTTCTACGTCCTTGCTGCTGGTGACACCATGACTGGTGGTCTACTGATTCACGGAACGAATGATGGAAGTAAGACTATCGATGCTGGATTGCTTCTCGAAATTGCAGGTGTGGCATCTGGTACATACATCCACGCACAAGACACACTCTCCTCTTCGGGTAACTTGATAGTAGATTCCGATAGTATTGTGGGTTCTGGTGCTGCAGTGATACGGGCAACGGAGTTCCAGACGGGTACATACATACGTGGTTCTGGTTCTACAGTCCTTGCCCTAGATGGATACCAAGGAACACAAACAGGTACGACAGCGCATATAGCCTTTGGATACCGTGGTAACTTCGACGTGCAACTCTACCGTAGTGGTGGCAAGGGCTCTGGTGAATTGGTTCTTCGTGTAGAATCACAAACTGGTGACACAAATGCATTTAGAATTATTAGAGATGATAAAACGTCTGCTACTCGGGACCAAAACATCTTCCGTGTAGAAACAGATGGAAACGTACATGCAGATGGTGCTTATAGTGGAGCAGGAGCGGACTATGCTGAGTGGTTCTACGCAACGGACAGAGACATGGAGCAGGGTGACTTGGTCTGTATAGATGTCACACAAGATAATGCCGTGCAACGCTGTCGCAATGCGGCTGACGGCAACTTGATGGGTATCGTCTCAAGCACAGAGCAGGCAGGGTTTATCGGAAATGCTTTCTGGGGAGCAGAGGGTCTACCAGTCCCGGGGTATGAACTTATTGGTCTTATCGGACAACTTGCAACTCATGTAAGTGATGAGAACGGTCCTATCCGACCAGGAGATGCCATCACATCCTCTTCGAAGGGAATCGGTATGCGTGCAAACGCTGGCGACCCAACAGTAGGTGTGGCACTTGAGAGACTTGATGGATCGGATGGATACATCAACGTACTGATCGCACGTCGCAACTCGTCTGTCACCGTAGAAACAGTGGAACAAGAAGTACTTGAGACTATCGCATCTATGGAGATAGAGGACGAAGTAGAACTTATGATCAGCCAAGCATTAGAAAATATATCTCTCGATGCTAGCATCGCAGGAGAAGTCTCCAGCCAACTCGATAGTTTGGATCTGCAAGAGACAGTCGAAGAGCTCATTGCAACACTCTCAGGTAGTCTAAACATTCGTGCACAGATCGAAGATGTGCTAGCGAGCATTACTGGAAGTATCGTTCCATATGATGCTGGCAGATGGACACAGTCGATTGCATTTGCAGAAGACGTCACAATGGAATCATCCCTCCGCATATTCGAGGATCTCTATGTCGAAGGATCGATGCACCTTGCAGGACCTCTCACTCTTAGTGGAACACTACGAGCTATGAGTGGTGCTTACATCGATACACTACATGCAGATCTCATCTCTACAGAAGACATACGAGTAGATGGCACTCTGGTTCTCAACGGTGAAGAGTTCGACCCTCACAAGTACAAAGTTGACTCTGGATCTATACTTGATATCGGAGAGATCACTGTTCACGATGCACTTGCTATCCTTGGCAACATCACTATCGAAGGACTTGGTTTGTTTATGAGTGATGTGCGTATCGGTGGAAACCTCACAATGTCTGGCATCGTCATCATGAATGAGGATCAAGCAGGATTTGCTGTTATTCCTAAAACGGGTACCGCTGTCACTGTGTCATTTAGTCATCATTACAGTGCTGTACCTGTTGTCACTGCATCTGCAGATACATTTGTCCGTTGGAAGATCAGCCAGCAAACACGCTCTGGATTTACGATTGAGATCTCTGAAGCTATAGAGAAAGAGATTACATTCCCATGGCATGCGATGTTTACGAAGCAGCAACGTGTGATCTACGGAACAGGTGCTACAGGAGTCTCCATCCGTGAATTCCCTGTCGATGCGGACGATATCCCTATCTCAAGTAGCGATATATGGAATGACTGTATCCGTAACAAGACACCGATAGACTTCACAGGTAAGCCGTTCAACTGTACACGCTACCACGACGATGATGCATGGACGCACCCAGACCTGCTTGTACAGTTCCTCTGGAACATAGACAAGCAACCACGATTGATCCTTCCAGAAGGCTACAAGATGGTTACAGTTATCAATGCTGCATCATCTTCTAGTGAATCCTCTGCTGAGTCTTCTGATGAAGTAGTAGCAGAAAATAAAGAGGAAGAAGTAATAGAGGAGTCTACCTCGAGTACGTCGTCTGCCTCGAGCACCTCTTCAGAGGAGGAAGTAGTAGTAGAAAACTTAGAAGAAGAAGTAATAGAGGAGTCTACCTCTAGTACGTCATCCACCTCGAGTACGTCTTCTGAAGAGTCCTCTGAGTCATCTTCTCCAGAAGAAGAAATAAAGGAAATACAAGAAATAGAGGATCCTACGTCGTCCACATCGAGTACGTCTTCTGAAGAACAATCATCAGAAAGCTCTGAGTCCTCTAGCTTTGAAGAAGAGGTGGCAAAAGAAGTGATAGAGGATTCTACTTCGAGTACCTCGAGTAACTCTTCAGAAGGAGAATAAGGACGCTTGCGCAAAATGCGAAAAACATTACTCTATATACACACTTACCCTTAGCAGTTATGAAAAAATCATATCTTCAGAGAGAACGAAACGGTTCTAGTAAAATTCTTGTTATCATCGCGATTGTCATCTTCGGATGTGCGACATTCTTTCTTGGATCCAAATCTGGGATGGTCTATGAGCAATTTACAGGAATGACTGGAGGCGAAGATGCTCTTCAAGCTGGAAATAGTGAAGAGAGCCAAGACAGAGCAAGACAGATCGTAGAAGAAGTACGAAAGCTGATAGTAATCCAAGATGATATTGACCCTACTGTTGCAACGATTATCGATATCGACACACTAAAGGCTCGCAACCCATTCTATGAAAAAGCAGGCAATGGTGACTACCTCATCGTCACACCAGACCGCGCTATCCTGTATAGCAAAAAGCAAAATGTGATCCTCGATGTTGTCCCCGTTCAGATCCAACAAGCCGACGCCACGCAGTAGTATAATCCTTCCCACCCGCGTACCAGAAAGCCAGATCAGCAATAGTGTGAATAGGTAGTTATGCACTATCCGTCAGATATATAGCTTTCGGTGCAGAGTTTCGCAGTACTCGTAATATGCTCTACAAAAAAAGCCCCTACGTAAGTGTGAAGAGCTCCATTATTAACGTGGCGGTCAACGATTAGCAGTGTGCTGTCTGCTTGCCGTTGACCACCTCGGGAGGCATCTTATCAGAGAATACTTATGCTTGCCAAGAACAAAGTGCAGAGCAATATAAAGATAACCGTTACCGTAGTGAGTGCGATGGCCCAACGCCTTGAAACGCGCTCTATAGATAGCGATATGAAGTATGCCAATGGGATAATAACCAAGATGCTGTACCGCATATCTTGTGATGAACTAAACGGAAAACTCATGCGAAATGCCAAGTGTCCAATAAGTAATATGACAAATATGAGTAAAAATGGCAGGTCTTTGTATGCTCGATAGAGCCAAGAAATAGCTGCTCCATAAAGTGCTATCCCCAGAACAACAAATCCAAGCAATACGATACCCATAGCGAGTAACGATACACTGTCTGGAAACGAAAACTCTCCAAAGAATGCACTCCTGTATAGATACTCCCAGAAGTACTGTCTTCCTGCAGCATCATCCCATGCATTGTTGTAGATATGTCCGAGGATCTGCGTGATGTCGAATCGTGTAAGATGCGTGAAGGCATTGGTAAGGCGCAATCCTGAATTTAGACTGCCAATATTTCCAATAAACGAAGGCTGTAAATTCGTAAAGAAACGCATAGTAAAGAGCCACGAAGTCATCATTCCTAGGAGCAGAAGACCCATGCTGATGTGTAATCCTTTTTCTCTCTTCTTCAAGGATTTTGCGAGAAGTGGGCAACCAAATACGATAGGAAGCAGGAGCAAAGCACTGCTCTTGGATAAGAGAGCTAGTCCACAAAGTCCTACTGCTATGTACCAGTACTGCAGTGGCCTTCCTCTCCACCATGCGATGAGTGAAGTGAGAGCTCCAAAGCCAAAGAGTGTAACAAATACGTCGTTATTTATGCGTGCCCCTGTATAGACAAGAGCAGGAAAGAATACGATAAGTGATAGAAAAATATAATACGATACAGACTGGGATTTCTTTGGAAATACGATGGATGCAAGCCGCATACTTAAAGCTACTACGATGATACCCGAGAGAAAAGCAGGAAACTGCAACGTCTGGTAGATCACAGCATCTGAAAAATTCAAGGATTGCATTATCCCAAATATCGGCGCTAGTGCAAGGTAATACAGCGGTGGCTGATACCATTGCCACCCAGAACCTTCGCTTGGCAATGACCAATGCTGTAACAAGTACGAGATGTACTCCAGATGTCCCGATACATCATGCGCTCTCATAGTGTATGGCGTACCAAAGAGATACAGAATGCGTAAAGCAAGAGCAGCACAAACAATCATAGCGCACGTCCGCGTACCACTCGTGCCTGGCAAATAACGGATGACAATATAGAGTAGCCATGAGAGTGCAATAGCTAAGGTGAGTAATGTAATGAGAAAGACACTGTCCCCTGTTGCAACTTGCATATTCAAAGCTGCTGGCCCACCTGCATTTTGGAGCTGAATGACAAATGTATTGGCTCCTGCATGAAGATACGGTCCGATATTCATAGAAAATCCATTGATATAATCACACTCTGGCTCATGTGTTCCCCATATATCTTCACCATTGATATTCATGGCTATAACACAGTCGTCTGGAATAATCCTATAGAGACGAGGGTGCAGTGTAGGAGTGTGCAACGTAAATCGCACTATGGCTGTAGCTGCATTTGACGTAAATTGAATAGGCATAGTCTGTGTTGTCGTATCCCCAGAATCCGAGCGTAGCATCGATACATTGGAAAACCGTGGCTGCATAAGTGTAACAGTCGCCAACATCAAACATATACCGATACATAGCAATGCACTATCGATCCAAAACCGCGCCGTTAGCACTGTCTTCTTTTCTGGCACGGACAACACTATAACATAACCCACTTAAACGTTTGTATCTTGTATCTTGTATCTTGTATCTTGGTCGGTATATGCGCTTATCTATAGTACTTCCCTGCTATAACGAAGAGGCAAACATTACATCTGTGGTAGCGGACTGCGATACATGGTTTGCATCATCCGATGTTGACGGAGAGATTGTCGCTGTTGACGATGGGTCAAATGACAACACAGCACAAGTCCTTCGATCAATCCAGAAGCACACACCTCGTTTGCAGATCGTAACGCATGAAGGAAACAAAGGGTATGGCTTCGCTGTTCGCAGTGGCTGTGACGCCGCAAAAGAGGAATACATTAGCTTTATGGATAGCGACGGCCAGTTCAAGGCAAAAGATTTTGAGCAATTACTCCCCTGTCTCGCGGAATACAAGTTTGTCACAGGAAAGAGACGCAAGCGTGCAGACCCTGCCATGCGTAAACTCAATGCTCTACTCTACGGAGTCCTTATTCGCTTTGTCCTCGGAGTAAAAGTGCACGACATCAACTGTGCCATGAAAGTGTTTCAAAGAGATATCTGGCAGAATATACGACCAGAGACAGGTACAGGAGCTCTCTTTAATGGAGAGGTTTTCTTACGACTCAAAAAGAAGGGTATCGAGTGGAAACAGGTAGAAGTATCTCACTACCCTCGTACAGCAGGTATTCAGACAGGCGCAAAACCAGGAGTGATACTGCGGATGTTCCGAGAATTGTTGGAGTTGAGAAAGAGTGTGAAATAAGAAACAAGAGGATCAAGAGGATCCTGTATATACAATGTATGACAGCGTATGACTTTTTATATACAGATTATTTACTATTTCTCACCACATACGAACTAAACCGTGGGCATTTCACACAGTGGAGCTCCCATACACGCATAAGACTTCTCTTCTGCATCTGTTTGTCGGTCATGCCTTCATAGTACGTTAAAGGGCGTAGCCAGAGATGCGCGAGAAATAACAAAAAGGCAAATACGAGCAGAATGATGCTGCGACGATGTTCGGTAAGTTTCCACTGCCCTATAGAACCTATTTCTTCAAACACCAGTGCTATAAGGATAAAGCCAAATATAAGTGGCATGAAGTAGTGGTACATATACATCACACGACTAAGCTGAGAGATCGCTATCATATACGATGCGTACAGACCGAAGAATGTCCCTAGTAGTAGAGGATTTTTAAGTTTGGGCTTCGTTCCAAGGAATACATATGCAGAGAGGAACCCACCAGCAAGAAGTACTGCGGCCAGAACCGTAAGCCACCCGACAGGGTTTGCTACAAGGTACAGGTACTTATACTGATCGCCATCTGGCGTCTCCCATCGGTAATTTATACTATGACCACCAACAGGCCAGAGGAAGAACGGACTACCGTTTTCATCTGCTTTACACATATTGAGCCTTGGTACACCACCTGCATAGTGGCTCGTGAATCCAACATTGTCCCTGAGCATAACAGGGAACGCGCCGATAGAACCTGTCTTTCCTGAATCTAATGCATTTTTATATGCATCAGTTGCTTGGAAGTAGCCTTGGTCTGGCAGAGCAGGATTGATCTCAACTGCGTGAGAGAAGTGCCATTGCCATACTCCTATATACGGTATGAGGAATCCGATCATGACTAAAGCACACCAATGCCAGATCTTGTTCATGTTTGGATACAAAACGAAAAACATGGGTATGAGTAGCAAGATCATCACAAGTCCTAAAACTTTAGTAACCATAAGGAGCCCAAAAGAAACTCCAAACAGAAACGCTGACCACCCAAATGCTTTTGGCCTGTCTCGCCACTCTATAGAGAGGAGAAAGAACAAGATCATCAGGACACTAAAGAGGATCATCGGCTGGTCTAGATGTGCAGCTCTACTATGAACGATGATGGCATTATCGAAGATGTACGGAAATGTAAAGAGCGTTGCGTAAAGTGCTCTACGTGTGATGAGCAGGAAGACAAAGAAGAGAGTGGGCGCTATGAGCCACGCCAGAAGTGTCGGAAAGAGTCTGTACCCTGTAAATGAAAAGTTTGCAGGAAGCTTGCGAGCATAGTTTGTTGTGAGAAACTGATCATCAGCTGGGTTTTTGTCTAGTAACTGCTCCCCCCATCCGATCATCATCTTACCAAGCGGTGGATGTGGCTCCATGAAGAACGTACCGTTCATATGCTTCTGTGCACTTGCTATATGGTAGTTCTCATCCCAGAAGAGAAAGGGTGGATTGCTGTAGTTATGAAAATATGTAAAGTATGACAATACGAAAACAAAGCCACAGAAAAGAATGTTTTGTTTACTGAGAAGCCTCATGCTTTTTTCGGATTTCATTAAGATGATTGTACTTATTGATTGTACTAAACGAAAGACTGAAAATACCTTGATCTAGAGGCCCATAAAGGGGGGGCAAACATTCTTTTGGTCTTTTTGGTCCTTTACTTCTTTTAAGTCCTGCTCCAAACAGGTAACCTAAGCGGCATGAGTCCATCAGCTCCACAGCATCCACAGCGCCCTCGTAAACAATGGCTTCTATCGCTTGTTCTCTTCTCTTTACTGTTTTTCATGGCGATCTATTCGATCACTAACCCTATGCGAGAAGATGATGCAAAGTTTGAAAATGCAAAAGAAGTAGCTCTGAGTCAGATCACACGTGGGTATGCAGCTGGGGATTTTGAAAAGATTACTATGAGTGACAATAAGGTGTTTGCTGTAAGTCACACTGGGGCTGTTATCCAGTCCTATAAAGAGAGTCGCGATAGCATGAGCACTCTCGGTTGGAATGACCCAAAGAACATTACTATTGTCGAAGTAGAAAACCGTGAAGCAACTAATATGTTTATGGCCATACTGCCAGATCTTCTCTTCTTCATCTTGATCATTGGAGGTCTTATCTGGCTCTTCCGTGGCATAGCACGTAGCCAAAGCAATGCGATGTCTTTTGGAAAGTCTCGTGCACGAGTCGCAGATGCGAAACAAGTAAAGACACGCTTCAAAGATGTTGCTGGTGTAGACGAGGCAAAAGAAGATCTTATAGAAATAGTCGATTTTCTGAAAAGTCCTAAGAAGTACCTCAACCTTGGAGCTAAGATCCCCAAAGGAGTACTTCTTGTAGGGGCACCGGGTACAGGCAAGACATTGGTTGCTCGCGCAGTTGCAGGAGAAGCTGGAGTCCCCTTCTTCTCTATTTCAGGTTCAGAATTTGTGGAAATGTTTGTAGGAGTAGGTGCTAGTCGTGTACGTGACCTCTTTATGAAAGCAAAGCGTAATGCGCCTTGTATTATTTTTATCGATGAAATCGATGCTGTAGGACGCCAACGTGGTGGTGCTGGTTTTGGCGGAGGCCATGATGAGCGTGAGCAAACACTCAACCAGATCCTCACGGAGATGGATGGATTTGAGCAAGGTACCAATGTCATCGTTATAGCAGCAACAAACAGGCCAGACGTCCTCGACAAGGCACTCCTTCGTCCGGGTCGTTTCGATCGACGTGTATTCCTCGACAGGCCAGACCTTGAAGCGCGAGAGAAGATATTGGAAGTGCACACAAAAAATAAGAAGATGGGACGTGGTATTAAGCTTGTCGATATCGCGCGTCAAACTGTTGGCCTCACTGGTGCAGACCTTGAGAACATCATGAATGAAGCTGCTATCTTTGCTGCCAAGCGTGGGCGAAAAGCTCTCGTACAAGCAGATATGGTCGATGCAGTAGAAAAGGTAGCACTTGGACCAGAGAAGAAGTCACGCCGTTTATCGCAGAAAGAAAAGGAGATCACCGCATACCATGAACTTGGACATGCGATCGTTGGCTATATCTGTCCTGAGAGTGCCCCACTGCACAAAGTCTCTATTGTCTCACGTGGCTCTGCACTTGGTGTCACTTGGTTCTTGCCACAAGAAGATGAATACACCACGAGTAAAACAAAGTTCCTTGATGAGATCTGTGGACTACTTGGTGGTCGTGCTGCAGAAGATCTTATCTTTAATGAGATCACCACAGGCGCAAGTAATGACATCGAACGTGCCTCACAGATTGCCCGTAACATGGCAATGCGTTATGGAATGGGCGATGGAGACCTAGGGATTGTCGCATACGGCGAGAAGCAAGGAACCATGTTCCTTGGCGTAGATCCATCTACAACTCGTAACTACAGTGAAGAGATGGCAAAACAGATCGATGAGTTTGTCCGCGAGACTATCCAAGCACAATACGTGAGATCTCTCGGCATATTGCGTACGCACAAAGCTAAGCTCGACATACTCTGTAAAGAACTTCTGAAGACAGAGTCTCTCAGTCTCGACGAGTTCATCAAGATCTTCGACCCACAAGAGAAGCTTATGCCAAAGCTTATGAAAGAAGGGAGAAAGCCTAAAAAATAAAGGGTTTCAAGGTTTTCAACGTACTCAAGGGGGTCAAGGTGTATGACACCTTGAAGACATTGAATACTTTTTGGCAATTACCCTCGTAATGCAGCGATAGCCTCTTCGCGATCCTCAGCACCAAATATATAACTTCCCGATACGAGGTTATTCGCTCCAGCAGCAATGCAGTCTGGTGCAGTTTTGTCATCCACTCCCCCATCCATTTGTATCATAAGGTCTGGGTGTGCAGCGTGTGCGGCGCGAACCTTATCGAGAACATCTGTGATAAACGACTGTCCGCCAAATCCAGGATGCACAGACATCACGAGAAGTAAGTCTATATCTCCGACAACATCATCGACAGCAGATAGTGGAGTTTCTGGATTGATGGCAATGCCAGCAGTGGCACCTGCATCTCGAATCTTTTGGATCAATGCAGTTCGATCTGTTCCCTCTACAACCTCAGCATGAAAAGTGATGTTCTTGGCTCCCATAGCGATAAACTCATCGACTCGATCTGCAGGGTTTGCCACCATGAGGTGAATGTCTATGAGAAGATCTGTCTTCATCCATTTGGCAACTGGAGCACCGAAGCTGAGGTTTGGTACGAAGTGTCCATCCATGACATCCACTTGTAACCAATCGCTGAATTTTTCAATGCTGTCGACTTCATCCTGTAGTTTGCTAAAGTCTGCAGAGAGTATAGAGGGCGCGATGATAATAGAATTAGTACTCATATAATTGATGTCATACTGCTTGCCCTCCGTAGCCTTGGCGAAGGGGGGAGCTCGACGAAGTATCGAGGTCGTCAATACGTGCTTGGTGCCTCCCTCCTTCGAACTCTGTAGAGAGGAAAATGTCGACAAGCTTCTTCGCTTCATCTGGTTTGATCATACGTGCACCGAGAGACATGACATTTGCGTCATTGTGCTCTCGTGCAAGACGAGCAGTATCTTCACTATAGACAAGGGCACATCGGATACCAGTTACCTTGTTTGCGGCCATCGCTTCGCCGTTGCCACTACCACCGAAGATGATACCCGGACAGCCCTGCTCTAGTACGACAGCACAACCGTCTCGCATAATAGATGGGTAATTCACAGATTCATCGGAGAACGTCCCAGCATCGACGACATCGATGCCTTGCGTTGCCAGATGCTCCTTGATGATCTCCTTGAGTGGATACCCTGCATGATCTGCCGCAAGTGCTACGCGTTTTGGTTGTTCCATGTGAAGAGATACTATACGTTTCCTTACTACAATATCAATCAAGATTACTGTACGCTATGACCCATGAGTCGTCGCATCCTTATCGCTGGCAACTGGAAGATGAACAGTGCTCCAGAAGGCGCTTGTACTGAAAGCTCTGTATACCACAGTACAGAACATGTTGACGTCGCTGTATTTCCTACATTTCTCGACTTAGAAGAGTGCATCGCAGCGGGGATACTCACGGGAGGGCAGTTTGGACACCCCGAAGCACACGGAGCACATACAGGAGATATCAGTATGGCTATGCTGAAAGACAATGGATGCAGTATGGTGCTTTGTGGGCATTCTGAAAGGCGTGACCATCACAAAGAAACAAATGCACATGTCGCTCAGCAAGCAAAAGCTGCACTCGAAGTAGGTTTACATCCTATTGTCTGTATAGGAGAGACTGAAGCTGAACGAGAACACAATGAACAAGAAGACGTTATCCGCAGACAAATGGCAGACCTTCCTCTCAATGCAGATATCACCATCGCTTATGAGCCTGTATGGGCTATCGGTACTGGGAACACTGCTACGCCAGAGCAGGCACAAGAGATACACGCACTTATCCGCTCTCTGCTTCCAGAAGAGCGTACAGAATCCACGCGGATCCTCTATGGCGGTTCTATGAAACCAAGTAACGCTCAAGAGCTTCTTTTGCAGCCAGATATCGATGGTGGACTTATCGGTGGCGCTTCACTAGAGCCAGAAGCATTTGGAGAAATAATTGCTATCGCAGAGCAATTGTCACAAGATAATTAAACATTCATATATCTTTCTACTTTGCATTATGGAATTCTTCTTTCTCGCTTGGCCACTCCTATTTATCCTCCCTGCATTCATCCGTCAGGTGAATCAATACGAACGCGGTATCGTTCTGACTACGGGTAAGTTCACAGGAATACGCGGTCCGGGTTGGAAGATCATCATACCTGTCTTCCAGAAGATGATCAAAGTAGACATCCGTGTGAAAGCAGTCGATGTACCAGATCAAGAAGCTATCACAAAAGATAACATCCCTATTCGCATCAACGCTGTACTCTACTTTCGTGTCATCGATGCTGCGAAGTCTATATTGGAGGTAGAAAACTACTTCTATGCAGTCTCACAGCTTGCACAGACTACTATGCGAAATGCCGTTGGCGAAGTAACACTCGACGATCTTCTAGCACAGAAGAAAGAAGTCTCGGGGAAGATCAAGCACACAGTCGACAGTGCATCTGACCCATGGGGTATAGATGTACAGAGTGTAGAGCTTAAGGACATCGTCCTTCCAGAGACACTCAAGCGTACTATTGCCAAAGTGGCAGAAGCACAGCGTGAGAAACAGGCGGTCATCATCAACTCCGAAGGTGAAGTTGCTGCAGCGTCAAACATGGCCAATGCTGCACAAACTCTCTCGAAGCAGCCAGGTGCACTGCACTTGCGTACGCTCCAGAGTATCAACGACCTTAGCTCAGATCAATCCAACACAACGATCTGGATGCTTCCTATTGAAGTGCTGAAGGCTCTAGATTCAATGTCAGCAAAGAAATAGCTTTTATGCGAATCTTCATTTGACTCCTTCTAGTGAGGGAGTAAAATAACTACGTACTTTTTTCCACAATACTATTATGGCTATAAACCGACAAGCAGGACCAGAGGAATCAACAGAAATGTTTGGGGATACTGAACTTACAAAGCTAGTAAATGAACTAAATGGACCAATCACAAGAACGCGTTCAAGTGCAGAAGATATTCTGGCAACAGAGCTATAGTTCTTTCTCATTACAATATAATCGCCCGTCCTCAGGATGGGCGTTTTTAATTTCTTTATTCACTGTCAGAACCGCAGATTGCACTGATTACTCAGATGACGCAGATTTATACAATTGAGTACTATGTCGAATTACTGCAGTCTTCAAAAAGCTAATCTATCCTATCTGTGACATCTGCGTAATCTGCGGTTCTGACAAAGAGTGAGCTTTCAATATACCGATTAATTGATATATTGATGAGTGATACAAAGAAAGTTGAAGAACCCTCCTAATTCCATTTCTTTATCAGCACTCCATTGAGTCCTACGATGAAGAATGTAGCGTACGCAACGATAAGCTGACGAACAAATGTGACGATGGGGATCTTGAATGCACCAGTTGACTGTACAAGAATAAGACCAAGTGTCTGAAGTAGGTAAGCGACAACACAAAGAAAAACGTATGCTCCAACTATCTTTCCCCAGTGCCCTTTGCTTCTGTTATAGCTTCTCTGAGCAGCTTCGCGGATGGTGCAGCCTTCTTTTATCAAGATGACAGGTGCAACGATGTAGAATGGAAGGAAGAGCAGAGCGCAGAGAGAGCCTATAGCCGTAAACACATACCCATACGGGAGGAAGCTGAGAAGTAGTATCCATGTATGAGACCGTATAAGTACCCAGAAAATAAGACCGATACAGGGTAGGACCTTCGAAACCGTAGCGCGCACAAGAGAAGCCATATCCATAGATCCACCTACAGCAATCGTAATGTAGTACACATACGAGAGTACTAAGACGAAAGCGAGTAAAAGTATGGCTGTTATAAATATCGGAACAAGTTCTAGAAGTAAACGATATGAATGCTCTTGGAACACTACTGCTCGCTCTTCTTCTGTCATCCCTGTAAACGACTGTGAAGCTGCCTGTAGCTCGACCATCATCTGCTCTGCAGCATCGGTATCTCCACTTTCTGAAAGCTCAAGAAGTGCTTCTATACGTTCTGGACTCACCCCTAATGTTTTTGCAGCATCTGATTGCTCTTGTTCAACGGCATACAGTGCATAGGATACAACTCCTGTATACAAGAGCCCAAACACGATAGCACCTGCTAGTACTGGCTTTTGTACAGCCTTTATGGCGTTCCATGTTTGTAGGAGGAGAGAGTTCATAGGAGGAGTATAGCTATATTGCTAACACGTTGCACATTACTGGTTACTGGTTACTGGTTTTCGACAAATCATATGAGACACGTAACGAGTAACTAGTAACTAGTAACGTTTCTTCCGTCTCACATACCCCCCCCCCCCCGCTGCACCTGCTGCGATAGCAAAGAGAGCGGCGGGGCCTGTGTCTCCGACGGGGCCTTTGCCTTGCTGCGCAAGCAGTGTTACTTGTTGTTGGTTGTAAGTTGTAGGTTGTAGGTTGTATGGATTGAACTGCTGTGAACCTTGTACTTGATTTTGGAATCCAAGCTGTGCTGCGAGGAGGTTCTGGTTATTGAATCCAAATGCATTGCTGTATGGCAATGTGGACTGCTGACCAAGAACACTCGATGGTAGTCCAAAAGGATTTTGCTGACCATAGACGTTTTGCTGACCAAATACATTTTGTTGATATGGATTGAACGGTTGCTGTGCGGAAGGGAAAATACCTTGATTCACTGCGTTGTAGTATTCCAATAAGTCAGATAAAGAAGCGACTGCAGTGGGTTCTGTCTGACACCATGAGCTACAGCCATCGTTTGACGTAGTGTTGCCGTCGTCACACTTCTCTTGAACCATATTGACGCGACCATCTCCACAGAATGGTGTTGTTGGCGTTGTCCGTATGCGGCCAGACGTTTCTTGTTCACACGTAGCGCTGCAGCCATCTCTCGACGTCTTGTTACCATCATCACATTTCTCTGAGATCTGGTTGATGAATCCATCTCCACAACTTGCATACTGCACAGGAGAAGGTGGTGGTGCGAATGGTGTGGAAGGTGGTGAGAATGGAGTGGGTGGTGCAAATGGACTCGATGGTGCCGTTATCGGTGCAGATGGCCTGTTCGGTACTGGATTTGCTACCGGTGCTGGGAATGGTGCAGGAGTTGTTCCGATAGATGAAGACTCTGAAGATTCAGAGAGTGATGATGAAGAGTTGCCTGCGCTACTCGAAGATTTTGGAAGAGGAGGTGTGGGTGGTGTGATGAATATAACAGGAGGTGGAGCAACAGGACCTGCACTGGAAGAGCTACCAATAGGGAATGGTGGAGGAGGTGGGGTTGGAACGCCAAAGCTAGATGAAGAGCTTGATGGGAATGGTGGAGGAGGGGGTGGCGGGGTTGGAACGCCGAAACTGGATGAAGAGCTTGATGGGAATGGTGGTGG
>JAQBVR010000003.1 GCA_027623015.1 bacterium
AACGGTGGTCTTCCGCCCTTGTCTGAAAGGTGCAAAATTTCTCGGCTGTTGGCTTTATCCTCAGAGACGTCATTTACAGGAACGCATATGGCATCGAGCATTGCAACGTGTGAGCAGGCGCAACATCGCAAGTTACAACGGACTGATTCGTGCACACAGCGATAAAGACATGTTGAACTATTTTGATTGGCATGTGTTGAACATGCTGAAAGAATAGATAGATCGTGAATAAAAATTTGCAGGAGAAACTGCATTTTGACCGCGAATATACCAATATATGAACATAAAATAAGTAGAGAAATCCGTGTGTCCACCGAAGCCTTGGCGTAGGTGGACTAATAACAGCATCAACGATTCTACTTGGCGAAGGAGGGCATGTTTATCAAACAGATTCACTTTGTTATGGCTGGTGAGCCATCTTGCTATTTTTAGCAAAGTAAACTATAATATACACAACAAACACACATTCCCTTTTTTTCGTATGAAGCATCGTAGTGTACACATTGGAGTTCTTGGCGCAGTGATGGGCCTCATGATCGGCGTCGGCTCTGTCTTGTATGGTCAGGATATGACTGCGATGGCAGTTACTTCCGATGGTCAGGCAGTGTCCTATCGTAACTTCCGTCTAAGTGATGCATTTAAACGTCGTAGTGTATCAAATAACATCAACAACACACGTGCTAAAACCAAGCGAATAGAGGGTTCTCCAGATCGTCCGAAGATCATAGAGGAGCAGCCAGCACCGCTCGATACAGACCGTTGCCCTGTGCAGGTCGAAATCGCAGCTGAGCTTCGCTCTATTGTTCTTCCCCTTATTCCCGGTCGTCCTGTAGACCTTATTGTTCGCAGTAGCATCACGAAGGCTTTTGACCAATACGTTGCGGACTGTCTTCAGTACATCGAAAGTACAGTTGAAGCTGAACCAGAGCCTGAAGCATCTATGGAAGATGTCCGTATTCGTGATTATAGCCGTTGTGATAACTTCACAGGCGTACGCCGCACGCATTGCATTGTAGAGATGCGCGAACGCGGGTTCGACTACCGCCCTTAGTCTTAGTTAAAGGTCAGCACCTCTGGTGCAAAGACAAGCAATAGTCCGAGTGCGTACATGAGTATTCCTCCGAAAATCAATGTGAAGCGGCGGTACTTCGTGGTCATTCCCGTTGCGTGGAGTGTGTAGACTGCGATACCAAAGATGATAAAATCATCGATCATGTACATCAAGATAAAGAGTCCTATGTACCCATAACGAGCAGCGTTGCTGACGTTATTGAATGCGAGGATCTGTGTGAAGATGGCAGGGAGTCCTGCAGTACATACAAGCTCTATCATGTTTACCGAGACTGCGAGTATCGCGACACCGAGGATCATGGCAGGCCATTGAGAGATCTGCATAATCTGTTTCATCTTTTCTATCGTCTTTTGTCTGGCACCCATGTTTGTGATTTTGCATTGGTTTGGGTCTTTCCCAAATGCTTCGTATAAGTAGAAGCCACCACCTGCTATCGCCACTGCTCCGATGATCTTTTGGACGATGACATTGAATCCAATAAGCAAGAACACGTTGAGCCATGCGGCAATAAATACGTAGTACACAGCTCCACTGACTAAGAGGAACGTGCCTCCTATCACCCATACCTTCTTCATGTCGTGCGTGTTGATGAGTAGAGTCAGCAGCGTGATGAGCACCCACATTGCGCAAGGGTTAAACCCATCGAGGAATCCCAAGAGGATAGAGAGCATCGGTAAAGAGAGGAGTGTGAGATCTACCTCTCCGATGAGCCACAGGTCAAATACATAGCGATCGAGGTTTGCATCACAGTTTTCGTCACATGTTCCCTCTGCAGCACTTTCTAGATCTACAGGTTCAGTACTTGCGAGAAATTCTTTATATGGAATACAGCTGTCATCTTCTTGGCAGGCTGCTAAGAGATTGCCGATCTTCTTTCCAGATGTTTCGTGTTTGTCATAGCCTTGCAATACATGACCATCGAGGATGATGGTTGGTACACCTTGGTTGAGTCCTTGGACACGATCTTGTAGATCCTTGAACATCTGTTGACTGTCTATCTGCGTGACTTCGTGATAGTCCACGGTCCATGCATTTTCTATCGCAAAGTTATGAAAGTCTGCACAATGCGGACACCCATCTCGAACAAATGCAACGATGTCTGCTCCAGGATTTGGAAAGTATTGCATCTCACTATGCATGTCTGGTCCATGAAGGAATCTATCGGGGTAGAGAATCGCGAGGGCAATGACTGGGATAAGAGTGAGTCCGAGGAAGGTGGAGATGCGTTTCATAGAGAAGAAGGGGATTTGTACATATGAGGTTTTCGCTTGGGTACAAGCATAGTATGGATAGCCTATACTTCTCAATATTAATTGACTGTACAAATAAATTATACAGGCGTAGAATCGCAACATTATGGTGTTACATCTGCACGATTCAGAGGTTGTTACATCTGACGAATTACTCGCCAGGGAGATAGAGAATGAAATGGAATGGGTAGAGTTTCTCTTGAAATATGATCTTGATGCAGCAGAGAAGATTGCTGCTGCACATGAGATGATTACCTGCGGTAATGAGAAGAGCTTGAAACCATGGCAGTGTGTGATGGAGTTTATGAAAAGGAATAAGACAGATGCTGAACGTATCTTGCGTGACCCTGTCATCATCATGCTTCGTGCAGATTTTGAAGATCGCTTTCAAAAACTATTTGATTTTCAGACTGGTAGAAACCGTGACGTAGTAGATGCATTCGATAAGCGTATACATGTGCATGCTAAAGAAGTAACTACAGGCATTCATTGTTTTAGACACTTGGTCAATGAAAACCTTGTTGGTGCGTCACAACTTACTCTTCAAGAAGCTGAGCTACGCGTAGAGTCGAGAGTGACTTCGACAATATATGAGCAGGCTACAGACTTTGCTAAAGCAAATCCCCGAATAGTATCGGGTATAGTTATTACGAGTTATTCGCCAATTGTAGATTCTAACGGCAATATAGATACTGAAAATAAGAAACCCCTTGGATTTGTAGTTGCTGGTCCTGGGTTTGCAAAGCATCTGGGCTTTCCAGAAGAAATGGCAGCATAGCTCTATGAGGGGGAGAAGTTTACTTGCCATCTATGTATTTTACGTTACAATACCTGAAATACTATGATTTCACAGCCAATACTACCGGCATCTACAGATCCGAAAGACTTCGTGATAGCTACCATTGGGAGTCACTCTGCTTTGCAGATCCTAAAAGGAGCTCGAGATGAGGGCCTGCGGAACTTGGTTATCTGTAAGAAGGGAACAGAAGATGTGTACAAGAGATACGGTGTCGCAGATGAGGTGATTGTTATAGATGACTGGAGTGAGTGGGACAGTAAGGTGGAAGAGGAGCTTATCAAGCGCAATGCTATCGTTATTCCTCATGGGTCGTTCATCGCATATATGGGTCATGACAAAGTAGGAACTATGCAGTCTATGTACTACGGAACGAAAGAGATACTGCACTGGGAGAGTGATAGAAAAATGGAGCGACAGTGGCTTGAGGCATCGAACCTCAAGCTCCCCAAGGTTCTCGAGAAGCCAGAAGACATCGACCGTTCTGTTATCATAAAATTCCATGGAGCAGGTGGTGGATTTGGGTATTTTATCGCCAACACTCCAGAGCAGTTTTACGAAGTGAAGAACCGTAAGTATCCAGATCAAAATGATTTCGTTATTCAAGAGTATGTTGTCGGCGTACCGATCTACGCACATTACTTTTACTCTCCTATTACACAGGAGTTAGAGATTATGAGTTTCGACAAACGCTACGAGAGTAATGCAGACTCTATTGGTCGTATAAAAGCTGCAGACCAGCTTGCTGCAAACATCCATACGAGTTATACGATCGTTGGAAACATCCCTATTGTCGTTCGTGAGTCTCTCCTACCTGAGTTCTTCACGATGGGAGAGAACGTGGTGGAACAGAGCAAAAAGCTCTGTGGCAAAGGCTTATTTGGACCGTTTTGCCTAGAGTGCATCGTTACACGAAAGCTTGAGATACTCGTGTTTGAGATCAGTGCACGAATCGTTGCTGGAACGAATCCCTTCGTCGAAGGTTCTCCCTACACTGCTCTGAAGTATGACGTTCCGATGAGTACAGGTCGCAGGATATCTCGAGACATCAAAGAGGCGATAGAGTCTGGGAGGTTGGAGGAGGTACTGGGGTAGTTGCGGGTTGCGGGTTACGAGTTGCGTGTTATTCTTCACTCATATTTCATATCTGATACACTACTGTCAATGGATACAACTAAACTCCTCGACGGCTACGATCTTTCCAACATCTCCGTTGGAGTCCTTGGCGGACACAGTGCTCTCGATGTTTGTAGTGGCGCAAAAAAACACGGGCTCAAGACTGTTTGCATCGCGAGAGAGGGGAGAGAAAAAACGTATTCGCAGTATTATCGGGTCAGGGAGTCGGGAGTCGGGAGTAGGGAAATGGTAGGATGTATCGATGAAGTAATCGTAAAACCAAAGTTTAGTGATGTACTCGAAGAAGAGGTCCAACATAAGCTCAGAAGTATGAACACAATATTTGTACATAATAGGTATTTTTGGGTCTACTTTGATGACTTTTCCAAAGTAGAAAACGACTTCCATGTTCCCATCTTTGGCTCTCGTGCTCTCATCAAGATCGAAGAGCGTGACCAACAGTTCAACCAGTACCACCTCCTCGAGTTTGCAGGCATTCGCATTCCGCGCATCTTCGCAACACCAGATGATTTGGACGGTCGACTGTGCATCGTGAAAGCAAGTGAAGCAGCACGTGGGTACGAGCGGGCATTTTTCCTTGCTACCGATAAAAAGAGTTGGGAACACGAAGGGGCACGCCTAGAGAAGGAGGGGCTCGTTGGTCCAGACTGGAGAGATGCGACTATCGAAGAGTTTGTCCTCGGTGCTCCGGTGAACTTCAACTTCTTCTATAGTCCACTCACAGGTGAGCTCGAACTGTTGGGAACAGATATGCGTCGTCAGACAAACCTCGATGGCTTCCTTCGTCTTACTGCAGATCAGCAGGCGATCGCGCTGAAGCATGTAGACCTGAAGATGATCGAGACAGGGCATGTGTCTTGTACGGTAAAGGAGTCCATCCTCGAGAAGGCATTCACGATGGGAGAGAAGTTTGTAGCAGAAACACAGAAGCTCTCACCAATTGTCGATCCGTCTGGCAAAGGCATCATCGGACCATTTGCACTGCAAGGTGCTGTGGTTGCAGAAGAGGGGAAAGAGGACATCGTCATCTTCGACGTAAGCTTCCGCATCCCTGGGAGTCCTGGGTCAAAGGCCACACCGTACTCAGGGTACCTTCATGGAGAGAACATCTCTGTAGGAGAAAGGGTAGCTATGGAGATCAAATCAGCAATAGAGAGTGGCAGGGTGGAGGAGATCATTACGTAGCTTGTCTATGTCATCTGATCAACAAAAATGCGCATGGGCCCTCATGGGAAATGCTTTGTATGAGCAGTATCACGATGAAGACTGGGGAGTTCCTCTCCATGACGACCAGAAGCTTTTTGAGTTCTTGATCCTCGAAGGAGCACAGGCAGGACTTTCGTGGAGTACGATCCTCAATAAAAGAGATGAGTACCGCAAAGCGTTCGATAACTTCGATCCGAAGAAAGTAGCTGCCTATGGTGAAAAGAAGGCTGCTGAACTTTTGGGCAACGCAGGTATCGTGCGCAATAAACTCAAGATCGCATCTGCGACGCGTAATGCAAAGGTGTATCTGGAGATCCAAAAGGAGTTTGGCTCTTTTGATGTGTACATCTGGGAGTTTGTTGGCAATACTCCTATCCAAAATGCTCGGAAGTCTATGTCTGAGATCCCAGCACTCACAGAGATATCGGATGCTATAGCCAAGGACCTAAAGAAGAGGGGAATGAACTTCGTTGGCTCTACCATCATCTATGCGTTCATGCAGGCAGTAGGCATGGTAAATGACCATGAGATAACGTGCCCTTCGTATTAGATATTAATTTGGTTACGTCATATAAAAACATAGAGTAAAATGAATATGTGAATGATGATACGAATAAGAAAATAGAGGCAGTTATTTTGGACATGGATGGCTTGATGATTGATTCGGAAGTCATTTTTCTTGAAGCACTCAAAAAATCATCAGCAACATTTGGCCATGATATGGAGTCAGATTTTTTCCTTTGTTGCATAGGAAGAACTGACGCAGATACTAAAAAAATGATTCAAGAAGAATTTGGTTCTGATTTTCCAGTAGAAAATATGTATATGAAAACAAAAGAAATTTTCAATCAAATGAGAAGAGCTGGTCAAATAAAGAAGAAAAAAGGATTAATGGCACTTGTCCATTTCTTACAGTCTAATAACATACCAAGAGCCATTGCCAGCTCATCTGAAAAGAATGTAATAGCGGATAATTTGAAACTACAGGGCTTAGAAGATGCATTCCTTCATTTTGTAGGTGGCGATCAAGTTTTACGTGGAAAGCCAGATCCTGAAATATACCTTGCTGCTGCATCACTGATAGATTTCGAGCCATCCAGTTGTGTTGTATTGGAAGATTCAGAACCAGGTATAAGGGCAGCAAATGCAGCAGGGATGACAACTATTCTGATACCAGACATCGTAAAGCCATCAGATGAGATTCAACAGATAGCAAATATAGTACTTCCATCACTTATTGAAGCTACGTCTCACCTTAAGAGGGTGCTAAAACTCTCATAAAAATACTCTTATACAAATTGATACCATCTCAATAGTTCCCTATAGTAGCCGTCAGTGGGGCTGTAGCTCAGCTGGTTAGAGCACCTGCTTTGCAAGCAGGGGGTCAGGAGTTCGAATCTCCTCAGCTCCACCACACCTCACATGTGAGGTGTGGTGGACTTCTTTGCTATGTATGGTTGGCAAGTTACGCAAAAGCGAAGGATGATATAATGCATAGATTATTAACTCCAATATCTGTCTATTTTAGATATTTCTCAGTAAACTTTATCGCATGGATAATGCTAAAGATTCATCTCTGGAGGGGGGTGTAACTCCTACGTCACCCCCTTGGTTCAGCATTGAACCAATGGATCTGCTATCTGGCCTTAGGTCCTTCAGATAGCACGTTATTCTAGCCAGGTGCATTGATATCCTCCAAATATCAAGCACCTGGCATCTTTATTGAAGATTCTCTCCCGTTGGAATGATGGCAATAAGAGGTGCGAAGAAGATGTCTGTTGTGCCAGTCATTCGCGCTATGGAGAAGAAGACGAGTAATGTTCCACAGATCATCATCAATCCGTAGATCCCTCCGCAGTAGCGCATCCATTCTGCTTCTCCGATCATATCACCTGCACTTTCTCGCCATTTGATCATGGCGACCCCAATAAGGATGAGCGATAGATTGATGAAAAAGTTAGCCATTGCTAACTACTATAGCGTTTAGTAGTAGTAGGTGACAATGTATTATCCAATGACGGCGTCGAGTTCTTTGGCAATGTCCTCTTTGGACTTGGCACCAACGAACGTCTGCTCTACTTTTCCACCCTTGATAATGAGGAACGTGGGGATGCTCATGACACTGTACTTCTGTGCAGTTTCAGAGTTTTCATCGACGTTAATCTTCACAACTTTTGCCTTACCATCATAGTCTTTTGTGATCTCATCCATGATAGGAAGCATCGTCTTACATGGACCACACCATGGCGCCCAGAAGTCTACAAGTACAGGTGTATCGGACTTCATTACCTCTGCTTCAAATGTATCGTCGGTGACTTCGGTGGCCATAGTTTTTTAGGGGAAAAGTACATACGCATTATACTGCGGATACTGCTTCTTGATCAATGAATGTTTGGAGATAATGTGACGGGGGTTACGTTTCTTGGTTATAGGTTGTACGTTGTAAGTTGTTGGTTTCTTTGCAAAACTTATAACGTACAACTATTTTTCGTATCAAGTATTAACTTCCTCCTAGTATTTTCTTTGTAATATTTTTCCCTACCTCAACACCTGGTTGTCCATAGGGATCTATGCGGTAGAGTTTGCCAAGAAGTATGACTTCGACCATGAGGAGAAAGAACAGCTGGCCAAGATAATACGCATCGAGTCGGGGGAGTGTCAGTGTAGCATGGGGGCGTTTTGCTGATGTGAGTGCTTGGCTTGTTCCTTGGTAGCAGGCGTCGAGGAGTTCGTTGAACTGTTTGCCTGAGACATAGTTGAACGACTCTTCTATCTCTTCTGGCACGGTGATGTCCGGACCTTCGAGCACACGGATGAAGAGGTGCCACATCTTGTATGGTCCTTGCATCCATTGCTGCAAGAGAGAATGTTGATCTTGTGTGCCGATAGCAGCAAGTGGGATGGGGTTATGTAGTTCTGTTTTCCCGAGACTTTCTGCTATGAGTTGCTGGTTCCATCGTGAGACGGATTCGAGCTGTTGTGCATATGGCATGATCACACGGATAGGGTATCCACGTTTTGTGTCGAGGAGGAATTGCACAGTTGCAAGTAGCGCAGCAGGGTTTTCTTCCAAGGATGTATTTTGACAGATAGTGTCCATCTCCTTAGCCCCCTTTGTGAACTGGTCGATGTCTCCATCGAGTAAAGCCATGCTGAGGAGGCCGATAGGTGTGAATATGGAGTACCTTCCTCCAACATCAGATGGAATAGATAACATCGTGATGCCATGCTCAAGGCTGAAACTGCGAAGCTTTCCGGAATCAGGATCTGTAAGAGCGATGACGCGGTCTGCAGCCCTTTCTCCCATTGCATGTTTTAAGAGAGACCAACATAGACCAAAGACACTCATAGGCTCTAGCGTTCCTCCAGACTTACTGGCCACTACGATAAGTGTCTGCTTCCAGTCAACGATCTTGCTATAGAGGTCGAGGACTGAGGGGTCTATGGTGTCGAGCAAGATAAACTCGATGGTGTCGGGACTTTCAAATACTTCTTGGATCACTTTTGGTCCGAGACCAGATCCACCAATACCGATCCAGACTACTGTTCGGATTTTTTCCGTTTTTACTCGCATCGCAGCTTCGCGAACTTGTTCGATCATACTTTTATCGTAGGGATTCATAGACCAACCATGTTTCCCAGCTTCGCGCTCTTTCAAAAAGTCTGTTATGTAGCGCTTCATACTCGTGTATTGACCAGTTAGATCTTGGTCGGGGATACCTTTCGATGCAGTGATGGATTTGGCAAGGCTGCCAGTGATATCGAGTGTTATCATATGAGATATACAGTACCATATGTTTGGTAAAATCTGCTACAATTACCACAATGATCGCTCATCTAAGAGGAACGGCGCATAAGCTTAAAATAGGACTCCTTATTGTAGATGTACGGGGTGTGGGATATTTGGTTTCTGTACCAATAGATTTTTGGGATAACGTTGAGGAGGGAAAGGATATTTCACTTCATATATTTACGTACATAAAAGAAGACCGACTTGACCTGTATGGTTTTAGTGATCTATCTGGCAGAACGTTATTTGAAGAGACAACGAAGATCTCTGGTATTGGACCAAGTTTGGGATTGGAGCTTTGCACTGTTCCTCGGTCACTTCTTGTGCAGGCTATTACATGTCAGGACCCAGGCATTCTTACAAACATCAAAGGAATCGGGCGTAAGAAGGCTGAGAAGCTTCTACTGGATCTTAAATCTGTTATGGAGAATCAGCCTGCTATCTTCTATGCTGCTTCGGCTACCATGAATCTCATGGCAGAATATGACCAAGATGCTGTATCTGCTCTTACTGCTCTTGGATACGATCGATCCACTGCGATCCATGCTCTCAAAGGGCTTTCAGGAGATATGAAGACAACAGAACAGAGGGTCGAAGCGGCTTTACGGAGCCTTTGACGAAGTAATAGAAGAAATAGAAGATTCTCTGTATATGATTTCAAAAATGTATTGTACACACATACTTCCAAATCCTCTATTACCTCTATTCCTTAATAAGTTGGCAATTCAATAAATCCTAAAATTGTGCTATAATAGCCTGATGACTACACAAACATCAGCACTGCCAGAAAGCGAAAGCCAAGATGCGTATGCAGAAGTCGAAAATCCTATTGGACCTGTTAAAAGTGGCGTGTTTATGCAAGTAGATGGCATTGAATATAATTACGGTTTTAACAGAGAAAAAAATCATACCATAGATGGGCGGTTTGATTCAGATGGCTACCTATACCGCATTGCGCACGTTGGTACGTACTGTAGTAACAATGGAACACTCGCCTATATAGATGAAAATGGATTTATGAATGTAGGGCTCAATGATGAAAGAAATATAGAAGCTCTCGAATCTGCTAACTATGTATCAGGTGAGTTTGCCGTTCCATTTTCTAATGGTGAGATGGCAACAGATAGAGCTGCATATGAACAATTAAGAGATGTTATGACGGGGATGACTCCCGAAGAGCTAGAGGAACATAGGAGCACAGAGGTGAATAGGTTATTGGAAGAGAGGCGACAATTATTTGCTCAGGTGGCAGAATTTCCTGAGGAAGATGTGTTATATGAGCAAGTTGCTGAGCAGACAGAGGGCACCGTGCAAGATGTTTCTGAGTTTGCAACCGAGCATGCAGGGAAAAAGCTTGAGAGGGATAATGCAGGAGCCGATAGGGCAGTGTATAGTGTTAATGGAAAAACATTTGCCTTTAGAAGCAGAGAGGAATTGCCCGAGTATGAAACAGCAGCAGCCTCTAAAACAAGAATGGTAGGGGGTGGGCCGAGAGAAACATCTTTGGATGATTTTCAAGAGTACGAACAAAGAATGTCTGTAGGCAATGAAGGAAGTTCAGAGCATTTGAGTGCAACAAAATCACTTCTTGGAGTCGTAGAAACTGCCATAGCTCTTGGGAGTGAAGATGAATCACTCGAGGTTCTGAAAGAAGAGATTCAAAGCGGACACTACTCCAAGAGGGCGCTTGCTCTTATAGATGCGATTATCGCGTGTGATTATGTTTCCTATTCAGAGTTTACGGAAGAAAAAACAACAGATGGTGAAGCCGTGGTTGTTTTAGCTCTTATGGGGGACAGAAACGCTCAGGAGATAGTGGCAAAAAAACTTCATTCTTTGCAATATACAGATGCACACATTCGCGATGGTGAAAATTTCTATAGAGATCTCAAAAAGACTGAAGGTGAACCGTTTGATACCAGTGAGCTTGCTATCGTGCATGCTACAAGTTACGAGCCCCAAAGAACTGAAGAAGGTGAATTTGATATAAGAACCACATTTGATGCTACAAATGGAGAAATTCCCCGAAATAGTATGCATACCACACTCAATCATAAAGTTACGTCTCACATGCAAGGAAACTGGGATAGCAGTGGGTACACACTCGTTTCAACACTCGACAATATGATGGAAGCTAATGGTCCGCCTATGGTGCTTCATAGTATAGATACGTATTGGACAAGGGACCCTGGCGAAAAATTGCGATTCCATAATGCTGTAATGGTGCGATGGGGTGGTGATTTGGGAGATGACTTTTATAAGAGAGATGGTGAATATATGAATGTAAAGTCGGAGGGGTTTACCGCTCAAGATATTGTGAAGCTAAACGATATGGCAGAAATGCGTTCCAATGTTTATGGATTGTCAGTAGAACTTTCTGCAGCATTTCAGCGTTACGTAAAAGATGAATCAAATGCATTACTGAAAACTGTAGATTCTACTAAGGTTTTTGAGAATTTTGGCATGAGTCCATATATCCCAGTATCACCGATATTTAGTGAAATAGCAGAAATGGTAGAGAGCTCCTCTAAACCCATTTCTATTGCACAGGCAATCACAGCAATTTTTGATAGATATAATGTTCGTGAAGCTATTTCAGGAGAAAATGCAGAGAATACCTACAGAGAAATGTGTACAGAATTCTCTCAGGTTGTTGAAGGAAAGTTTGCAAGTATTATCAATCAGCAAGCAGTCAATGACGTTATCCGCTCAATGGATTGCAAAGTTGCGGCAGGAAACCCTTCACACTGGGTAGGGGAAATGGGGGCCGAAGAATATAGATTGCGCATACTTGCTAATGCAATTGGATCTAGGACAGGAAAGCACGAAGGGCAACCAGATCTTAGAACTACACAAAATTGGATAGAAGCAGATGCAAAAGCTCGAACGGAAGAGCACTACAGAGATAGTGCATTTGACTGGACTAAGTACACTATGGCATATGAAGTGCTTTTGCCGAAAGTTGACCAGAAAACACGCAGAATGCTTTACGCAAGTGGTCTTATGGATGCAGTTGATAAAACTGAAGCTTTGCAAAGGAGAAAGCAGGAAAAATATGATGCTAAAGAAACGCTGAGTGGTTAGGATAAAAATGAGTTGGTAGTTACTATAGACGAAAATTGTGCTATAATAATGTGAATGACTCACAAACAAAAAAACATCCTCATCATTACCATATTGGCGATTTGTGCTTTTGCAGCAGCATCAAAAAACATTCATGCGATGCTGACAGCGTCTGAGCGATATCTTGTATATGATCGTACACAGAAGCTTGCCGCACCAGTATCTGCAGAAGTCCCTGTCGTGAGTCCGCGTCGATCTAGAGAATTACACATGGCACAGCTTGCACGTGAAAAACGTCGTGTTCGTTTGGAGCTTGCACTAAAACACAGGACTATCGATGCCTATAAAGAGCAGGGTGTGGATCTTACAGACATAGAAGAGGCAGAAGCATTTGTACAGAAAGAAGGTAAAGCTCTACGTGGTCTTGTAAAGGATGTTGTGATCAACGATGAACGTGTAAGAGGACGATCCTTTTATGGCAGGATTTTTCGTGCACTCAAAGCTATTCGCGCTCCACGAGAAGCGCAGATCCTCAGTGATCGCCATGCAGAACTAACAGATTCTTATCAGCGACTCCAACGCTCTCAATATGTGATGAATAGCAGCATGCATAGTTCAGGCATAGATAAAGAAGAGATACTCCGCGTAAGAGCAGAGGTAGATGCAGACATTGAAAGCTTGCAGTCAGAACTTGAACGCATCGACGCACGTATTCGTCGCCAAGCTGAGCGTCGACTTATAGATATGGGACTTCGTGGATCACGTTCGGGTGAATACTCGAAGGAGTATGAATTTGAGATCGATGGCAGCATCTCGTGGCCTGTCTACAGTCGACGCATCACTGCAGGGTTTCGAGAACCTTCTTATGTTGGTGTGTTCGGCGTGCCACATAAGGGTATGGATATAGCAGTGCCACAAGGTACACCTGTCTACAGTGCTGCAGATGGCGTGGTGTATACAGCACGTAACGGTGGAGCAACGGGATACTCGTATGTCCTTATCGGTCACCGCGGAGGATTCGCGACACTGTACGGACACCTATCTCACTTGTCTGTTACGAAGGGGCAAGACGTTACCCGTGGGCAAATGATTGGTCTAAGTGGCGGAACTCCAGGGACGTCAGGTGCAGGTGGTATGACCACAGGCGCACATCTTCACCTCGAAGTTATCGATGGTGGTGTGCAGGTGAATCCGTTGAATATATTGCCACGTTCGTAGACCGACCTCACCCTAACCCCCTCCTTTCTTGTCGGCCATAGCCAAGAGGCGACTGTTGAGCGAAGGAGAGGGAACTGTTTTTGTTTTGTTCCCCCCCCTCTTTTCCGCAGAGGAGAGGGGGTTAGGGGGGTGAGGTCGGCCTTACTTCGGTCCAACGATCACCACGAACTCTCCTTTCTTCGTCATGTTTGTTAAAAGTTCAGGTAAGTCTTTTACCGTTGTTCGAATAATGTCTTCATACATTTTGGTGAGCTCACGTCCGATGACGATAGTACGATCTGGTTGAGTTGCAAGATTTTTCGCTATTTCGTTCAATGTTCGTTCTATTCTGTGGACGGATTCATACAGAACAATTGTTCGTTTCTCATCTGCAAATGAAGAGAAGAGTGTTTGCCGTCCTTTCTTTAGAGGAGGGAAGCCAAGATAGACGAACTTATCTATCGGTAGTCCACTTGCGCTCAGTGCTGCAAGAAATGCAGATGGTCCAGGGATGACTTCCATTTTGATTCCATGCTCATGCATCTTCGACACAATCGCGTAGCCTGGATCTGAGATGCCTGGCGTTCCTGCATCGGAGACGAGAGCGAGATGCTCTCCTTTTTCGAGTCGCTCTACGATGTTGTCTATCTTTTTGGGGTTCGTGTAGCCATGACAGCTGATGAGTTCCTTCTTTGGGATCTCAAGCATCTTGAGGAGATTCCCTGTGACACGAGTATCTTCACAGACGATAGCATCACATTTCTTGAGGGTTTCTATTGCTCGTAGAGTGATATCGCCAAGGTTGCCTATGGGGGTGGAAACGATTGAGAGCATGGGTCTGTATCTTAGTCTTGTAAGGAAATAAGGGGAATAAGAGAAATAAAAGAAATAAGGGAAAGCTCATAGTTTCTTTTCTGTGGTATGTGCTAGTTAAAACAATGAAGATTGTAAAAATTCCAACTCCCTTATTTCTCTTAGTTCCCCTTATTTCTTCTCTAAATTGTATCTATTTTTCATAGAATCATCCTTCCATAAGAAAAAAATAGCGCTATACTCGTTGCGACCGATCGGTCTGTTTTGAGACACTTTCTCTATGGCTAAAAAGGACGACGATACACCAAAGGACGAGGATCCAAATCAGCAATTACCACTCGGTGATGATGAAGGAGATTCCAGTGAATCCCCTAAAAGTGCTGATCCTGTGATAGACGATAATGATTCTGGAGAGGTCTTCAAGACTATCTCGAGTGTTGGTAAGCTTGAAGCAAGGCCTATCGTTGCAGAGATGGAAGAGAGTTACTTGAACTACTCTATGAGTGTGATCGTTTCTCGTGCCTTACCCGATGCGCGTGATGGTCTGAAGCCTGTACACCGCCGTATTTTGTACGCGATGCATGAGATGGGGCTCCGCAGCGGATCGAAATATAAGAAGTGTGCTGCTGTTGTTGGAGACGTTCTTGGTAAGTATCACCCCCATGGAGATACAGCTGTGTATGACTCTATGGTTCGTATGGCACAGGAGTTTTCTATGCGTCACATGCTGGTCGATGGTCAGGGAAACTTTGGATCTATAGATGGAGATAGTGCAGCTGCCATGCGTTATACAGAGTCGAAGATGAAAAGGATTGCGGAAGAGATTTTGCAAGATATTGATAAAAATACGGTAGAGTTTGCTCCGAACTACGATGGGTCACGTAAGGAGCCTAGAGTTCTTCCAGCTAAAGTACCTAATCTTCTTCTTAATGGATCTGTGGGTATTGCTGTGGGTATGGCAACGAACATTCCGCCACATAACCTTAACGAACTTGTCGATGCTATCGTGCATCTTATAGAGAATAAAGACGCTACTGTAGAAGACCTTTTACAGTACATCCAAGGTCCTGACTTTCCTACAGGTGGAATCGTTTATAACAAAGAGACACTGATTCAGGCGTACCTCACGGGACGTGGTTCTGTTGTGGTTCGTGGTAAGGCTGAGATTGAGGAGATGAAAAATGGTCGATACCGCATACGCGTATCGGAGATTCCATACCAGGTAAATAAGTCAACGATGATCGAGAAGATGGCACGGTTGGTACAAGACAAGTTTATTCAAGGAATCTCTGACATTCGAGATGAATCTGACCGTAATGGTATCCGTATCATTATCGAATTGAAGAAAGATGCGTATCCACAGAAGGTACTAAACTTACTTTTCAAGCACACAGATTTACAGTCGAGTTTTGGATACAACACTATAGCTCTTGCAGATGGTTTGCAGCCACGATTGCTCAATCTACAAGAGATGTTGAATATTTTTATCGAACACCGACGCGTTGTAATCACTCGACGAATAACATTTGAGCGAGATAAAGCTAGAGAGCGTGCGCACATTCTCGAAGGGTTAAAGATTGCTCTCAATAATATCGATAAGGTGATTGAAACCATTAGAAAAAGTGAGACAAAGGAGATCGCCAAAGCGAACTTGATATCCAGCTTTAAACTTTCAGTCCTACAGGCAGACGCCATTTTGCAGATGCGTTTGCAAACACTGGCAGGACTAGAGCGAAAGAAGATTGAAAACGAACTTGTTGAGAAGCTTGCCTTCATCGCTGAATGCGAAGCGATCCTTGCAGATCCAACGAAGATTGATAAGATCCTGAAAGAAGAAATTGTAGAGATAAAAGCAAAGTATGGAGATGAGCGTCGTACAACTATCGTTTCACATCCAGTAGGTCAGTTTAGTGCGAAGGACACTATTCCGAATTCACCGATGATTGTTACTCTTACTGATGGTGGGTACGTAAAACGATTGAGTCCTATGCAGTTCCGTTCTCAGGCTCGTGGTGGAAAGGGTGTGAAGGGTATGACGACTAAGGATGATGATGAGATGCACTCAATGCTCCATGTCATGAACCACGATGACCTTCTTTTCTTTACAAATACTGGTCGTGTGTTCAAGCTTCCTGCCTATGAGCTTCCACAAGGAAGTCGTATCGCTAAGGGGCAAGCAATCGTAAACTTGTTACAGCTACAACCAGATGAGCTTGTTACTGCGGTTCTTAAATCAGATCTAGAAGACAAAACACACCTCTTCATGGTGACGGAACACGGAACAGTAAAACGTACAGAGCTTACACAGTTTGATAACATCCGTCGTAGTGGTCTTATCGCTCAGAAAATGAATGCTGGAGATACTCTTCGATGGGTTCTTGCGACGACTGGAAATGATGAGGTTATTATCTTGAGCAAGAAAGGAAAGGCTATTCGTTTCAAGGAAGAAGATGTTCGAAGTATGGGTCGTAGCGCTGCAGGTGTTCGTGGTATCCGACTTGGTGATGGTGATATCGTTGTCGAAGCAGATGCAATTGATCATCCGGATACAAGTAAGGTATTGATCGTCATGGAAAATGGACTTGGTAAGATGACGGCCGTTTCACAGTATCGATTTCAGGGTCGTGGTGGTAGTGGTGTAAAAGCAGCACAGTTGAGTGCAAAGACTGGTGATGTTATCGGTGGGTGCATTCTCCAAGATGGAGAGGATGGAGATCTTCTCTGTATAAGTAAGCAAGGACAGACGATTCGTATGCGCTTGAGTGATATCCCTTCTCGTGGTCGAGCAACGCAAGGAGTTATCGTTATGCGTCTCAATGGTAAAGATAAAGTAGCAAGTGTGAGCGTGGTTATGGAGGATAAAGAGGGTGAAGAAGCTGTGGCTGAGGCTCAGGAAGAGACACGTGAAGAAGAGATAGAGGTCCTTAAAAAGGAGCAAAGAAGCGTAAAACGAGCAGAAACCGCAGGCAAGAAGAAAGCTGCAGGTAAGTAGATATTCTATCGGTGATAAAAGAAATAGGGGCAATAGAGGATTCTTTGCGTTAGATTTCAACAATATATCTATAGAACAACTTCCAAATCCTTCATTTCTTTTATTGTTTCTATTTCTTCGTTCATTCTATTAAAATTCCTCACCGATCTCTTGCATCTATAAAGCGAAACTGTACAATTCTTTCGTTATGAAACTTGGTATCCATCCACAAATCCACGACGGCGCAAAGGTAACATGCAGCTCCTGCAATGCAGTATTTGATATCCCTTCTACGATTGAAGAGCATTCAGTGGAAAGTTGTCGCCTTTGTCATGCTGTATATACAGGGAAGCAGCAAAAAGAGCTTAAGGGAGGTAGAGTCGAGAGATTTCGCAAGAGGATGGCAAAATCCAAGGAATAGGGCATTTGAGGTGCTCGACGTACTCGAAGGGTTCGAGGTGCTATTTGATAATGCAATAACTGGCAGTAAACGCCATAGAGTGCTAAAATATAGTATATGAATGAGCGACAGAGTAAGCTGCTGGTCACCATAATCAACCAGTTCATACAGACAGCAATTCCGGTTGGGTCTAAAAAACTTGTTGAGTCGGGTTTATTTGATTGTAGTTCAGCCACAATTCGCAATGAGATGCTCCAGTTAGAGGACGAAGGATTTCTTGAGCAGCCACATATCTCTGCAGGCCGTGTGCCATCTGCAAAGGGGTATAGGGCATATGTACAGGCGCATATGGAGCCTGCGAAGAAGGAAAGGACAATAATGAAACAGTTTGAGATTTTGAAGTCACACTATTTTCAGAGGAAGGATCAGGAGCGTGCATACGATGCTGTTGCTATGTTATCACATATGATTCCAAATGTAGCTTTTGCATCTGTCCCTCATAAAGACCAAGTCTTTTACTTGGGTCTTGCAAATGTCTTGCGGCAGCCAGAATTTCTTGCTGACCCACGATTAGCAAGTGGTGTAGCAGAGGTTTTGGAGAATCACTTAAGTGCGTTACTGGAAGAGGTGACTGTTGATGATCATGTTCGGTATTACATTGGAGAGGAGGATGTTCTTCCACAGATTCAAAGCTGTAGCCTGATGGCAGTGGAGTATACTATGCGTGGAGAGCGTGGAGTACTAGGTATACTTGGGCCCATGCGTATGGATTATTCATATAATACAGTCGCTCTGACGCTCGCATCTGATTTACTTCGCTCGCTATAATCTGTGGACATAAAACTCTTACATATCCGTGCAGGGCAAGAGAATGAACGGGGACCGTTGTATATGGAGCCTACGATATCTGCTATTCACTCGCTGAAAAAAAATAATAAGCAAGTACACCTAGAAGTTGGTGTTGCTGCTGGTAAAATTGCGCTGTATGCACGTGGATCAAGAATCGCTTTGCATCTTACAGAAAGTCAGTTGTATGCACAGTATCCAGATGTAGATATCGAGCGTTTATCTGAAGACCCTTTTGTGTCTTCTGAAGATGAGTACGTCGTGTCTTCAGATTTACAACTTGTTGATCCTGAGGTATTTCCCATAAAACGTCATCCACAATTTGATGACATGCTTACACGTGTCAATGTTGATTCGTTAGCAGGAATTACTTCTGCATTATCACGCTATCCTGATCTTGGAATGCGTGGGCATGTGCAAGTCATTATGATGCCTATCGGGACGGATTATCGTAGACGTGCTATTCGGTTTTTGCCATTGCTCGAGAAAGGCTTGGCATCTATTTCTGAAAATTATGCGTGCTTCTTTGCACGAATGCAACTTGCACGTGGCTGGAGGAGGGTCGCGTATATGCCTATGGCAATGGCTATGGGAGGATTTCGTGTTTGGCCTGGGTTTGGTAAATTTCTGAAGGCACCATCTCTTTCTGGTGATATTTCATCTTCAGACTCAGATTATGATGAGGCAGAGAAAGTTACAACACGGTCGCATGACAGAGAAGATTCTGTTTCTGCAGCAATGGATAAGGTAAACCGCTTACTATTTGTGTGTACGGTTCGTGTCAGTGTGATCTATAAAAAAGGTAGTGAAGAGACTGCTCTCGGAAAACTATCGGAGATAGCAGGAAGCTTTTCACAGTTTTCGCTTCCTAACTGCAATGCTTTTGAGGAAGGCAAGGTACGACATAGCAATCAGATTGATTATTCTATGCAGTCAAATCCTTATGTTCTTTCCACAGAAGAGATTGCTACATTGTGGCACTTGCCTACTATTCTTGTGCAAACGCCAAATCTTGATTGGGTCATTAGTAAGAAGCTCGAACCACCACTCAATCTTCCTATCATGGATGAGGAAAATATTGAGGATCTTACTGTTATTGGTGAGTCTATATTTCGTGGTGAAAAGAAGAGGTTTGGTATTAAACCTATAGACCGTACACGTCATATTTACTGCATAGGAAAGACGGGTATGGGTAAGTCTACAGTTCTGGAAAATATGGTCTTCTCTGATATTCAAGCAGGAAAAGGAGTTGGTGTTATAGATCCTCATGGAGACCTTATCGATGCGATCTTGGAGTTTGTTCCGAAGGAACGTAGCAACGATGTTGTACTTTTTGATCCTTCGGATACAGATTATCCTATTTCGTTTAACATTCTCGAGTGTGCAGACAAGGAACAACGAGTTCTTGTAGCATCTGGAATTATGAGCGTATTTACAAAGTTATGGCCAGATGTCTGGAGTGGTCGCATGGAACACATATTGCGCAACACGCTTCTTGCCCTTCTTGAGAACGAAGGTACGTCTATGCTTGGTATCATGCGTGTATTTGCAGATGATAACTTCCGTCATAAGATTGTCTCTCGTGTAACTGACCCACTCGTGAAGAGCTTCTGGGTAGATGAATACGAGTCGTGGAGCGAGAAGTACCGTACGGAGGCTATTGCAGCTATTCAAAACAAGGTAGGCCAGCTGCTTTCTACACCTCTCATACGAAATATCATTGGACAGGTGAAGAGTACGCTCGACATCCGTCATGCGATGGATAGTGGCAAGATCATCTTAGTCAATCTAAGCAAAGGAAAGTTGGGAGAAGATGCATCTGCATTTCTTGGGTCTATGCTTGTAACCAAATTCCAGATTGATGCCATGAGCAGGGCAGATATTCCAGAAAAGGATCGTCGACCTTTCTATCTGTATGTAGATGAATTCCAGAACTTTGCGACTGAGTCCTTTGCGACCATTCTTTCCGAAGCACGTAAATATAAGCTCTGTTTGACTATGGCAAACCAATATATTGGCCAATTGCTTATAGGAGATAAGAGTACAGCTCTCAAAGATGCTGTATTTGGTAACGTTGGTTCTATCGTAGCGTTCCAGGTTGGTAGTGATGACGCTGAAGTCTTTAGTCTCCAGTTTGAAGAGTTAGTCCTTCCAAAAGACATCCTTAGTTTGCCAAAGTATCATGCATACGTTCGCTTGATGATCGATGGTATGCCAGGTAAGCCATTCTCTGTTCAGTCACTTCCGCCACCCGAATATGACCATGATGATGGTCGTTCCACTATGCTCAGGCGCCTCTCTCGTGAGCGTTATACTGAGAAGCGTTCTGTGGTCGAAGAGAAGATCAACAAGTGGGCAGCAAGCGCTGCAGAGGCACGTGGTCAGTCTGTTGCTGCTGGTAAGGCAAAGGAAAAAGAAGAAGAGGAGATGAAGAAGGCCAGAAAGAAAAAGATGAGCCTAGAAGAGTATCGCACATGGCGAGATAAGGAGATGTGGTCTAATGATTTCAATGCTCTTCGCAAGCGTGCACTCATTGACGAAGATCTCAACGATGCAGAAAAAAAGCAGTATGCAGATCTGCAAAAGAAGCTAAAAGAGAGTGGGGGAGTTCCTCCCCTGAGTAAGGCTGTGCAGGAACTCGTCGATAAGAAGTCTTCTCCGCAAGCTTCGAAGACTACTGAGACAGAATAATTACACAGCTTGGTGCGTCTTCGCGAATAAGCCACTTAGTTTGTTCTATCGATCTTTTGATAATAGCGGCGTAGCGATATCGCTACGCCGTCATAGGGGATGTATTTCCCCGATTGTTATATTCATATTATTGCAGAGCCGTATGGTATGCACGGTTGGTTACAGTGCAACCTAGTGCCATGAGCACTTTTTGCAGCTTGTGACTTTCAGGGTTCTTTCGCCCTGCAGTAATGTACACGTGCATAGATTCACAGTTACTGACGATGCTCTCTGCGGCCTGTTGGATGTTTAGATTCTTCATGTCCGTAAGTGTACATTCGTACACCCCCCTTTGCAATGGCTAAGGGTTACTTCCACTTTACAAAGTCACCTCTTTAGAGGTCTGCACCATTTGAACCGTCCTCTACAGAGTCACCCATTGGCGCTGGCGTTGGCTCTAGTTCTTCAGATGGTGTTGGTAGTGGACTCGGTCCTTGTGCACTACATGCGGCGAGAGCGAGAGTTGCGATGAATGTGATGAGATTCTTTTTCATAGTTCGTACTTTATCTTTTTTTGTTACTCGTTACTAGTTACTCTTTACTAGATATTGGAATTTGGGTTTTGTGATTTGGAATTTCTACCCGAGTACCTCTATTGTTCATCAAACCTTTACAGAGTAATCAGTGCTAACGCATACTTATTCCCTTGGTTTACTTTCTTGTTACATCGTTGGCGTTTGCAACTATTGCACTTCCTCAATCTACATCAGCACTGTCGTATATTCAAACTGGAGGAGGGTATCCGTATACGGATATCTATTCAGAAGATGGCTATCCAGTGTATGAAACACCGTATGTCAAAGTGGTAGATGAAACACGAGGAGGGTACAGGTACTCCGATGACCGATACTACAACAGTGCTCCAAATAGGAATAATCAGTACAACTATAGTTCACAGAATAATGACCAGTATTACGACTCTGATTACTCTCGTGGATCTCTTTCGCAGTCGCAGAAGGCAAGTAGGTGGCCACGGTACTATGAAAGTCCAAGTAAGCCCCTTGCTCCCTATCATGTCACTTCAGATAGATACATCCAGTATTTGAATGATAGGCAAGAGCAGTACAGGTATTACCCATACGAAGAGACGCATCCTTACTTTCCTCAAAAGTACTACCACCAGTACGATGACCCGCACTTCTATCGTAAGAAGTTACTCAATACGGAGTACAGAGAACGTATGCGCAACACATACGATGGGAATAACTCGTATGACAACTACGACTCATACTTCTACGATGATGGACACCAGCGGTTGAACCGTTACGGACATTAGAAATAACACCTCCGAACGCAAGGGAACGGAGCATTACCGATCGACTGTCGCCAGTCGAATCAAGGATGGGGGTGGTCTGCTCTTGGTGGTGCTGGAACCGTCATTGTGCTGTAGATGCCCATTTTTGGGAGCGCGATGCCAATCATCCACAATGCACCTAGCGGTATCATTACCAACATAACTATGCAGACGCATATCCGAATCGCGATACACATCTCTCTGCGATCCAGTGCTTCTCTCTCTGCATCATGCATGAGAGAATCCTTTCCTCCCCCCTAGGAGGAGTGGAGTGTCTGGTTACTACGCTTGGCCAGACGATGAGCATATCGTACCACTTGAGTAAATGCTGTATATGAAAATGCCTCCGCTTGTGAAGGGGCGGAGGCATTCTCTCTGACAGTCTTATGGCAGCAGTTTTCCTCAACGTGAGGAGAGTTGTAGAGGACTGATTTTGAACGAAACGTTGTTTCCTTCCACCACGGGGTAGGAAGGAACGCATGCTGTGCTGTACATCCGTGCGGGCTTTTCCACCATATGGTGTTGTCCGCAGATTCTGTTCGCACACTCGATCTGGTATTCGTCCATGTCTCCTGTGCACGTTGCCGTGTACAGGCCATCTTCGATCTTGAACGACGTGATTCGACTCCGAAACTTTTCGTCCATGTCCAATTCTTCAGTGTTAAAGGTTAGTGTGAGACTGTCTTCTTTTTCATTGAATCTCACATTGGAGACTGTGGCCCGCTTTCCCATCAATTTGAGCCATTCTCCGCAGAGTTGTTGCGAAAAGAACAGCTCTCCGACACATGGTGGGCCAGAGAATGTGACGTTTATGAGACTCTTGGTTTTGTCCTCGATAGTGATGTGCATGACTGACGTCAGTCGCGGACTTGTTTTTGCGATCAGAGCTACTGGTTGAGCAGTAGGTTCCTCCTCCTCCGGTTTTGCTTGAATTACAAAATATTGTCCGATAAGGATGAGGATAGCCAAGCCGCCAGCGATGAATTCTTTGGCAGTTCGGCTAAGTCCGCTTCTTCTTCCATTCCTAATGATCTCTTCTGTAGATGGACTAGTCAAGATACGTTCTCCTTTGGGTTGAGGTGAGGTCCGTTCCACGGACCGTGATGTGTAATGTGAAGTGGTAGCAACTTATATTCTGTGAATACAAATAGCTACCACCTCTTTGCTGCCGAATCTGTCAAAGAGCGTTCTCTCTTTTACAAAGAAAGAGGGACAAATTATCGCGTTGTGTTTACATGTGGTCAAATACTTGAAAGGATAAAAGTTTTTAGAGAACGAATAATTATCCCTATGAGGATAGTAAAACTGTATTGACTCTTGGCTGTACGAAGCGCAAAATCCCCCTATGGGTGTTGGAAATGTGAATAAATTATTTGGCGATTATGATAATCGTCACAAAATGCCAAAAAATCTTGGGGACAATCCAGTCTCTGGAGTGGAATCAGGTAAAGCAACAACCCTAGCTCTTCTCTTAATGAAAAATGGAGTTTATGTTAGCATGGCTGGCGCACTAGCTATTTCACAATCTTTAACAGCGCAAGGAGTAGGCACTATCCGCAATAAGCCAGCGGATGAACTTGGTCGCAATGATCCATGTCCTTGTGGATGTGGCAAGAAGGTAAAGAAGTGCAAAGTGGACAGCGTTGATGCCGCATAGTATTTTTCAGATATTAAACATCCTTCGTCAGGCGCTTCCTCCTCCGCCCAACCGTCGCTAAAGCTATGGTCGGCATGCAAGGCTACGGACGACACGCAGGATGACACTCTAGAATTGAATGTATTAAACAAAACCGCCCATCCTACGCACTCGTTATGCTCGTGGCTTCTGACGGCAGGACCATTTACGCATATTAAACAAAACCGCCAACCAATATAATCGGAAGACGGTGTTTGTGTTGGTCATTGATCTTGAGAAGCAAGCTTCTTTCCAACCGACGACATACTTAGTATAGCAAATTTGACCTACTTTTACAAGTACGAAATTCCTAAAATTGTATTAAGTGGCTTATGGTAGCCAAAAAAATGATCTCGCCCTGTGGGGGGAGCGAGACCAAATGTGTTCGTTATGTGCATCTCAGCACTTCCAGGCACTTCCAGATTCCGAACCCCATGCAACCGATCCAGACGAGACCGATCATGACGAGGATGAAAATTTCTGTACCTGAGAGCGGGGTGCGACGATCCTTTTGATTCACGCGAAGACTCCTTTTCAACGAACAGCGAAAAACGCCTATGGCCGCCAATCGGCCGCAGGACTAGCGCAACATGCCAGATCTTCCGAATATAAGCAATGGTTGTGAGCGAATTTTGGTTAGTTCTTACGCCTTGATTCCTGGAACAGGGAATCCTCTGCAGAATTCGATGACTTCGCTATGGAGCTGCTCGATAGCGCTGTTATCTTCTTTAGCTTCGATAGCTCTCAACATGAAGTCCGTAAGTATATCCATCTCAGGCTCTTTCATGCCACGTGTGGTGATAGCAGGAGTACCAAAGCGGATACCAGAAGGGTCCATAGGCTTACGTGGGTCGTCTGCGATCATGTTCTTGTTGAGGGTGATGCCAACTCTATCGAGGAGTGTCTCTGCTTCTTGCCCCGTAATGCCCCATGACTTTACACAGTCGATCATCATGAGGTGATTGTCTGTACCGTTGGTGATGAGTTTAGCGCCGTTTTCCATGAACCTGTGTGCCATACGTTGAGAGTTCTTGATGATCTGGTGGGCGTAGTCTTTGAACTCTGGCTTGAGTGCTTCCCCAAATGCTACAGCCTTAGCTGCGACCATCTGCATGATGGGTCCTCCTTGGAACCCTGGGAAGATAGACTTGTCCATCTTCTTACCGAGTGCGAGTTCACGACAGAGGATCATACCTCCACGTGGACCACGTAGACTCTTGTGCGTTGTCGTAGTGATGACATCAAAACCATCATCAAAAGGATTGCGCAGTGCACCTCCAGCAATCATACCAGCGATGTGTGCCATGTCTGCCACGGTGTATGCGCCGACTTCGTCTGCGATAGCCTTCATCTTTGCGTAGTCTAGCTCGCGTGGGTAGGCGGAGAATCCTGCGAGGATGATCTTTGGTTTTTCACGGAGTGCAACTTCGCGCATCTCATCGTAGTCGATCTCTCCAGTCTCTACGTCTTTCATCTTATAGCGTACGAAGTTGAAGATCTTTGTGATGTATGTAACAGGGTGACCGTGTGTTAGGTGGCCTCCATGACTCAAGTCCATGCCCATCACCGTGTCTCCTGGTTCGAGGAGAGCGAAATACATACCGATATTTGCTGGTGCTCCAGCATGTGGTTGTACGTTGGCATGTTCACAGTTAAAGAGTTTTGTTGCTCGTTCTATAGCGATGGATTCTACGCAGTCTGTGTATTCCTGTCCGCCGTAGTACCTCTTGCCTGGGTATCCTTCGGAGTATTTGTTATTGAATACACTCGCCATCACTTCCATGACAGCAGGGGATATGTAGTTCTCGGACGGTATCAGCTCTACTCCATCTCGTTGTCTATCCATCTCTCCCATAAGCGCATTGTAAATTGCAGGGTCTTCTGCTTGGAGAGCGTCGTAGATAGGCATAGGTTTCGATGGAGAAAAGAAATGAAACGTTTGTCTGTAACTATTGTCTAATGTTTGTTACTACTTTTCAATTTTTCTGGGTACTTTCTTCAGATTGTTCTGTGTTCTGTGTTTTGGGTTATGAGTTATACGTTCAAATTAAAGCACAACACAGAACTCATAACTCAGAACAATTCAGTATTCCTCGTGCTGTGATGAGTTTATCCATTACTTCATCATGCGGTTCGCTGGGGACCTCATTCATCACCTGACATTCGAGGGCGATGCCCCAATACTGTGTGTCTGGATTGCGTACACGTTGCTTTTTGATCCAGCGATCGTAGCCTGCATTACCCCTGCCCATACGGTTTCCTGTTCTATCGAATGCTCTTCCGGGGATCAGGATGATATCTGCATTCATCGGATCTAGCTCCTCTTCACTAAGTGGTGGTTCTTGTATACCTAACTCTCCTTTGATGAGTGGAGTGTCTTTGGTAAATCTACGATAGACCAATTTATTTTCGTACACAGGGAGATATATCTCTTGCCCTCGAGCAAGAAGCTCTTCAAGTAATAGCGTGAGATTCACTTCAGTCTTTAACGCGATATATGCACAGATAGTTTTTCCGTCTGGTATAGCTTTGAGTAGTTCACGACAAACCGTCCGACTTTCTGCATTGCGCTCTTTGTCACTTAAGCTTTTGAGCCTGTGTTCTATGGCACTGCGTAGCTCGTTCTTCTGGTCGCTAATGTGCATAGTATTACAGGCGTTGTGTAAGTCGTGCCAGTTCAGCATCTACTGCAGCAGAGATACTATCGAATCCTGTATCAACTTTCTTATCATTTACAAAGAATGAAGGTGTGCCAGCAACCTCAGCTTTACGGCCCATTTCATAATCTGCAAGAACGGTGTCTCTTTTTGCATGAGACTTCATACATTTGCCGAATGCTGCTAAATCGAGATTGAGTTCTTCAGCCCATGCATCTAATACATCGAGACTTAGGTCTTTTTGGTTTTCAAATGCGATATCGACGAATTCCCAAAATTTGCCTTGGTCCGCTGCACACTCACTTGCTTCAGAGGCATCAAGCGCATATCGGTGGATGGAACGCAGAGGAAAGTGCATGTGTACAAGCGCGATACTATTTCCATATTTCTCTAGGAGCGGAGCGGTGATAGATTTATGCGCTGCACTACAAGCTGGGCACTGAAGGTCAGCATATTCTGTTATGACAACTGCAGCATTTGGATTTCCTTTTGGTGTCCTACTGGATATGTCAGATGAAGAGTCCGAACATGCAGATAGGAGCAAAAGAGCTATTGTAAGGTGAAGGTAGTGTTTCATAGTACATCTAGCGTGACAGTTTATTTGGTGTTTGGCAATGATGTATGTAAGTTTTGTTATAGTGTTTCTAAAAAGGGGGCAAAAGGGTCCAAAGATACCAAGGTGAATTTGCGTAACACCTTGTCCCCATTGGTCCCCTTGGCGCCTTTGACACCGTGTGCTACACTTTTCTCCTTATGAGCTTATACGGTAAATACCGGCCCCAGATTTTTGCAGATGTTGTTGGACAAGATCACATTGTTACCACTTTAGAGCAGGCTGCAAGCCAAGATAAACTTGCTCATGCTTATTTATTTGCGGGAAGTAGAGGTACAGGAAAAACATCTGTAGCGAGGATTCTTGCTAAGATTATTATGGCTCGAGACATCGAAGACACTGTGCTCAAAAAACAGATCATTTCTGGCGTAGAAAATGGTAGCATCGTCGATCTACTTGAAATAGATGCAGCAAGTAATCGTAGTATAGATCATATCCGTGACATTGTGGAGAAGATCCAATTTTCTCCTATTGTGGCGAAGTCCAAGGTCTACATCATTGACGAAGTACATATGCTTACGAAAGAGGCATTTAATGCATTGCTCAAGACACTCGAAGAGCCACCACCGTATGCATATTTCATTTTAGCTACGACGGAGATAAACAAGATTCCTACGACTATCCAATCACGATGCCAGTGTTTTCCATTTCGTCGTATTCGTGAGGACGACATCATCCGTCGATTGCAGTACATATCAGACCAAGAGCATATTAGTATAGACCGTGAAGCTCTGCGTGCGGTAGCCAGCTATGTAGAAGGGGGAATGCGCGATGCTATCTCTTTGCTAGACCAGATGCGTACATTGGAAAAGATCACGACTAAAGATGTTGAGCAACGTATTGGTAGCACAGGACATGAGTATGTTGCGTCTGTTTTTACAGCTATCGAGTCTCAAGATACGGCAGCCCTTCTCCAGACTGTGCGCAAGATCGAAGATGCAGGCGTGTCTATGGATGTATTTCTCCGTCAATTACTGACTATCATTCGAAAACAACTTCATGAAACTGTAGCTAACAAGAAGTCTACAAAAGACATCGTGTACATTCTCGACGTACTTCTGAAAGCTATTGTTGATGTGCGAATTGCACCAGTGCCTGGGCTGGTTCTCGAGACTGCATTACTCTCATTGTGTTTGCGTGGTGTTGGAAAAGATGTGTTGCCTCTTAAAGATCAAAAGGAAATAAGGGATCCAAAAGACCAAGAGGAAACTGTAACAGATGCAGATGAGGAACATATAAGATACAAGATGCAAGATACAAGACCTAAAGAAGAATGTATTGAATCAAAAGAGGTAGATATCAAAAGTGAATTGCCAATTATCGAAGCGCGCGAACTCAGTATGGATACATTGCAGGAAGCATGGGAAGACATCGTCAGAGACGTGACTCCTGCATCTGTAAAGATGTCGCTCAAAAATGCGAAAATTCTTTCACTTGAAGATTCGAAAGTGACTATTGCATTTACATCAGCCTTTCATCGCGATACGGTTGCAAAAGACAATGCGAGCATTCGCGTAGAAGAGGTAATGGAAAAACTCTTCAAACGTGCTCTGCGCATAGAGTGCGTTATTGATGCCGATGAAGGTTCCCTTGACGTAGCAGAAGAGAACGTCAGTCTCGCGGACGCAGCAGCAGAGGTTTTTTAGAATCAAAAGGACTTAAAAGACCAAGAGGATCTAAAGAAATTAATACATCTTCCTTTTAGTCCTATATGTCTTTAGTTAGAGAGTTGTGCGAAGCCCCAGAGGCGTTCGAGGTCGTTGTCCCATAATACAAGAGTGCGTATACCATCTTTCATCGGGACTTTGTAACTCTGCATGCCATACGGAGATTGTAGCACTCCTATATCTATAGCAGTGTCATCTGGGAATTCTACATCACGAGGATCTACTACTGTCGTCATGTATATATGCAAGTTTGGCCCTGGAGTCGTTTCGAATATTGTATCAAAATACACTACATCATCGAGATAGATAATATCTCCTTTTGCAAATTCATTGATACCTATGGTTGATCCTTCCATACCATCTCGTTGTCGCTTTCGTGTGTCGCGTGCTTTTTCAAGCCATTTTGTTCTTGTCTTCTCTACGACAGCCGCTTTTGCTTCATCTTCAAGGAGTGGATCGTTTTGGATCTTGAGTTCTACGACTCTATCTACCATCTCTTCTGCGTAGCGCTCTGCGAAGAGGGGGTTCTTGAGTAGATCGTCTAGTTGGATGCTCGCAGCACTATTACTTTGTCCACAAGCAGTGAGGAGGATACTGGATAGAAGGATGAGTTTTTTCATAGATTGGATTGTAGGGAAACTGGCTCTTGGAGCAAGGGGATTCTTGGCTTTTCTTTCTGTTTTGTTTCCCCTATCTCTAAACCTCTCCCTCACCAGCCGTCGCCTCTGGGCTATGGCTGGCAGGCGGGGAGAGGGGAATGTTTATGTTTTTTTAGTTTTAGCTCAACTGATCACTAATAATGGCTACGTAACAGCCTCTCCTTTCTCCACTTGGGAGAAAGGGATAGGCATTGAGGGAGAGAGCAAGCTGATTTATCCTCTTTTTAGTTAATCGAAGGTGGGGCTCCATTGAGTGAAAATGCGTGCCCCATGCTGTACAGCTTCTCTATGCCACTTCTGAGTTTCCAGTTCACGTTATAGACAAGGTACTGCTGCTTGTCGTAGCTGATGTTGCGAAGCTTTACGGTTTCCCAATAGTTACGTTGTCTGTTCTCTCCACAACGGCCTAAGAATGACGCTCTAGCACCACCATCATTGGCATCCAGATGGATGAGAGTAGGAGCTTGTGTTTTTACGTACGGACGCATAGCACTATCTTTTTTGCCATCAGGTACTGCACTAAGGTTGATGTTTTCAAGGCCATTTTCCCAGTGACCATTTTCTACAATTTCTTCGGTCTCTTTAAAAGATGCTTGATAGAGTTCTTCGTCTTTACTTTTGTTGAGGTATCCATGCTCGTAGCACCAGATCAAATTATAGGTTTCACTGTAGAGCCCTTTGAATGTCTTTGGGCCCATGTAGAGGGCGTCTATATAGAGCTGACGTACGGAAGATGGCACTTCTGCGAGCATCTCTCTCATCCCTTCTACGACTTCAAGAGCAGATTGGTTTGGATCGTCAGCTTTCTCTTCTGTAGCAAACTGATCAATGTAGTCTTGCATACTCGCAAGTTCATACTTGTCATCTCCCTCTGCAAGACGCCATGCTTGGGTTAGAGCTTTTTGAGCATTGTTCCATTGTTTTTGCGATATCTCCATACGGACATCAAGCATCAAGCCGTCTATAGGACGGTCTCCTTGTCCGTTCACGCTCATGCGTAATGCATATTTTGCTTCGCGTACATAACTTTCACGTTTGAAGTAATCCAGATCGAGGAACTCCTCAGCTTCGTATCGCTTAAAACCTTGTGGTACACCATGTTTATCCATTTGTTCCATCACACTGTTGTATTCCTTGCGCACACTTTTCCATTTTTCTATATACAGAGGCAGCTCTCCCTTGAGTATTCCTTCGATCTCCTTCGGTGTGCGTGTGTAGTTGCTAAACAAACTACTCAGCCACTTTCCAACTTTACGTTCACTCATTGCTCCTTTGTTCACTGCACTGGAGATCATTCGATTTGCTTTCTCGTAAAGGGCTGGCATGAGTTTATGACTATCGAGTGCGGCACGAACTTGTAGTACAAGACTTTCGCGCTCCCCGAAGTGAAGCTCGAGGAATTTCTTATCGTCTTTAAATGTAGCAACATTCTTTACTTGTGTAGACGAAAGATTTTTACAGTCTGCGTGCTTGAGCATTTCTTTTCTTTTGGTAGCGATGACCTTCGCATTTTTGAGTCGTTCTTTGAGGTCTACGTCTACAAACTTTTCCTTGGATTCAAAAGAGATAGACGGACTTTGAAACCGCCTGATCCAACCATCTTTCGATCGTTCACTTATGGATCCTTCCGCTACTGCTGTTGCAAGCATAGACTGTAAAGTTACAGCAGCCTTTTCTACACTGGACTGCAATGTCTTCATGATTCCACGGGCAAACTGTTCCCACATCTTTATATCCTGTTTTGCTTTTTCTAGTTCTCTTGCATCGAGTTCATCGAAGTTGACCCCTCGTAGTTCCATGAGTGGTTCCATAAGGCTCGCACTTTCATGTTCCGATACACCTCCAAGCTCATAGAACGTACGCTTGTTATATCGGATAACTTCTCCGATCACACTTTCACGTGTACGTTTAAGTTCAGTGATCTTTCCTAGCTGACTTGCATCAACTTCTTGGTCTTCCTGTACATTGGAGTTTACTGAAGGCATCGGAATAGTATTGTAGACTTTGTTCACAGTACTGCAATTTTCTCCTAGCTCTTTTTGTGTTCTATGCTACGCTCCTTCTGACTTCTCCTCTTCCTATGATCCTATCTGACAGAGACATCAAAAGGGCCATTGCTGATGGCCGAGTTACCATCACATCTGAGCAACCAGAGTTGTTTGAACATATTCATGCATCGAGTATGGACTTGCGTCTAGGTAATACATTTAAGCTCTATGAGCACAGCAAGTTTGCCATCCTCGACCCGAAGCAGCCTGAGTCTTTCGCAACAGATATGCGCACTGTTACTGTCGCAGATGGAGATCCATTTATCGTTCAACCAGGGGAGTTTGTTCTCGGTGTTACACAGGAAACCATCTCCGTACCAGACGACCTTGTTGTTCGTGTCGAAGGGCGTAGTTCCCTTGGGCGCCTTGGAATCATCGTGCACTCAACAGCTGGGTTTGTAGACCCAGGATTCTGTGGAACTATCACACTAGAGATTAGTAACCTCAACCGTCTTCCAGTTGCTCTTTATCCAGGAATGCGTGTTTGCCAGATTGCGTTTGAGGAGATGAGTAGTCCTGCGGAGCAGCCGTACCACAGCAAGCCACACAGCAAGTATCAGAATCAGGTTCTTCCAGAAGAGAGTCGGCTGTCTATAGACCCGGAGTTTGTGAATCTAAAGGCGTAATGCATTTGTGAAAGTTTTTTGAAGATAAGATTTCTCCAGTTTTATATATAGTGAGGCGGGGCACCCCTCCCTCTTGTCGGCCATAGCTTGCCGCAGCAAGCGACGGCTGATCAGGGAGGGGATTAAGGGGAGGGTGTAGAAAACATTTCTTACCAAACTACATTCCACCTTTTTTCCGCCCTTCGACGCACTCAGGATAAACTTCAAAAGGTGGAGCCATGGTTCGTCGGGCTCACCATGACATTCTTGGTCTTGTTATATTGCCTGTCACAAGTCAACACAAGTCATCCTAAGCCTGACGAAGCACCTTCGCTCAAACAAGGGCGGTTGGCAAAGAGTATTAGATAGCTAGGTTTAGAGTGGCATATTGATTGTATGTAGGAGTTTTTGGTATTTCTTCCGTTCAACGCCTGGATCATGATGTTCCTTCATATACTGTAGAGCATTTTGTGAAAGTGATTCCTGTAGTGTTGTATTGCTGATGAGTTTTTCTGCCTGCTCTCGCCATTGTTCTGGTGCGTCAAACACAAGTCCAGTGATCTCGTGCTCTACTATCGCAATGTTCCCAGGTATTGCCCGAGCCATTACCGGTGTGCCTAGTGCCATAGCTTCAAGTATTGTATTGCAACACCCTTCACTTTTTGAGGTATTGAGAACTATAGACGCGTCTTGCATCGCAGCGTGAAGGTCTTCTTGGGCGATGACATCTAGAAGATGAATACATTGTGAGGCATTTGCTATGGATTGTACTTTTTCTGCATAGAGTGGATCTCGTTTTACGCCGATGATAACCAAGTTGATGTGTGCATCTTCATCGCGCCATTTTTGTACTTCTTCTATAAGGTAGAGCGGATCTTTTACGTCTCGTAGCCCAGCTGGGAGGAGGAAGAGGATGTCAGTTGTCTCCAGTGATAGTGCTTGTCGTAGTGAAAATGACGAAGGTTGTACAGCAACACCTTGTTCGATGATGCTGAGCTTATTTGTAATGTTTGGCCAGAGTGTTTTAGCTTTTGCTTCTACCGCTTCGCTATAGGCGATGCACTGTTGTGCGCTTTGCACAACATGTGTCATGACATGGAGCTTCTCTGCATCTTTGGGTAGTTCATTGATGTCCGTCCCTCCGAAGATGATGACGTAGGGGATCTGCGTATGGAGCAGGTGTTTTCCAGATCCATAGGCGTGGAATCCTATAATCAGATCGCTATGTGCATTTTCTAGATCATGCATCACTTCCTCAGTAGATTCCCGTAGGCAGATGTACCGAATCGTATGGCCAGCAGCTTCTAGATGCCTGCCTACGCGCCTAGCAGACGTCGTATTGCCTGTGCCGGACTCACATATGGATAGAATGGCGATAGTCATTGGGTCGAGTTTAGTCAAATAAACGGCTATTTGTAAGGAAATCTGCCCTCTTAGGGGGTTGCTTCTTTAGTGGAAAAATGGTAAAAAATCTCCTTCGTTCTGTGATTTATTGCAGTCTGAAGCGGTCTTTCACATTACGGAAAACTTTTTCGTCAACAAACTTCATTTGAAAGGTGTAGAATGGAAAGTTCATCAGTTGAGAAAAAGGGGACCGCACTGTTGCTCGAGGCTGTTTTACAGTCATGGGCTGCATGGGCGTTTCTCTGGATCTACGTCGGACTGAACGTAATTTGGAGTAGTGGTGTCACTGAGCATCAAATGTATTGGCTTGGAGGCCTTGCACTCGGTGCGATTCTTTTGGCCATGAATGGATTGGCCAGGACGGAACTTTGGTGGACGTCGCGATCCCCCAAATGGTTCCGAGAGCATCCTCTCGCGCGGCTTTTGCACTCTGTGCACAACGAGGGCGAACTGGCAGGCATCTTTGTCTCGTCAGTCGTACTCGTGTTTCAGCTCGGACGTGGTCTTCACGTTCACCTTGCACTTGTCGAAGCTTTCACATTGTTTGGCATCATGTCGGCCGCGAACTTGGCCGTGCATCAGATGATGCCGATAATGGCTGCAGTTGAGAAAGCATTTGGGGTGTGGGGCGCGATATGCGTCGGTTCTTTTTTGAGTTCACTCACAGGAGAGCCGGCAGCGGCGATTTTCCTGTCAGAGTACTTCAAATCTAGAATTCCGGAAAAGGACCGGAAGCGTTTTGCAACAGGACTTGGAGCAACGATAGGCAGTGGCGGAGGACTTATGCCGTTCTCCGCGCCACCCATTCTCATCATTTGGGCGATTCTTCAGTCGGTCTTCGGCTGGACTCTCCCAGATCTGTGGATGTTTGTGGGTGGTGGGTGCTTGCTCCACGTGGGCATTACGGCATGGAGGATGCGTCATATGGTCGGGAAGATCCAGCCTATGAGCAAGCCGAAACAAAAGGCTGCTTCGTGGCAGGTGTTCTGGCCGCTGTACGTTCTAACTACCGTGGTGGGACTCAATGTTTCGTACGAGTACCATCATCTCACTGCGTTGACATGGATAACCGATGGAGCGGTTGGCATCTGGGCACTGGTTAGGGCGATTCGTGATCCCTCGATTACAGAGACTGAGGGGCATGAGCAAGAGGGGCACGGTCGCCATTGGCAGCCGTTAACTCTTGGACTGTTGTTGATGGGCCTGGAGATTGTGGGAGTTGAAGCAGAAAAACTGCTACTGTTCCTGACAAGCTTTATCCCCGAAACGCTCCCTGTCTTCGTGATAGCAATGATGCTGTGGTACGCCACCGCATTTACTAGTCACTTTGCTGACAACGCTCTGGCCAGCAGAATTTTCATCACGGTCGCAGCTGCCTTGACTACCTCTCTCGGTGGTCACGGAGACTTGCTGGCATTGTCAGTAGTGCTTGGTGCACTGTTTGGTGGGTTTCTCTTGATACCCGCCAACCTACCCAACTTTGCCATCGCGGCAGAGTTTCGGATGAATGCCGGCGATTGGGCTGGCACTGCATACCGCTGGTATCCCACGTGTATCGCACACGTCGTTTGGATTGGTGCGATGTACTACCTGTTAATCCCGTAATCTCGAAAGGCAACTGTCGCGATCTCCTCCCGGAGATCGCGGCTTTTGATATTATGCAGATATATTCCCCCAAAAGGGGCTTTTTGCCTTACACTATCGCCATGCCTTTCTCTCCCCGCCGTATCCTCTTCGAGGACGATCATCTCCTGGTCGTCGATAAGCTCAGTAAAGAGTTGGTTGTAAGGGGTAAGGGGAACGTACATAAGCTTCCTCTACTAGACCTTCTCAAAGAGGATTACCCAGGGCTTCGTGCAGTGCACCGTCTCGACTTCGAGACATCTGGAGCTTTGGTGTTTGCCAAGTCGAAGGAGGCTCTCGATGCCATACTCAAGAGTGACTTTGCTGGATGGAAGAAGATCTACACGACTCTCGTGATGGGGAGGATGCATAAAGATATTGGTGTCATCTCGCAGAAGCTTTCTGCTCGTGCAAAAGACGTTCTCGTTCCTGCTATAACGCACTACCGCGTACTCGAACGGTTTGCAAACTCAAGTCTCATAGAAGCCAAGATAGAAACAGGGAGGCACCATCAGATCCGTAGACACCTTGCAACTCTTCACCATCCACTCGTGTGTGACGACGAGTATGGTCACCGAAAGTTCAACAAGGTATTCACGCAGGAGTTTGGTTACAAGATATTCTTTCTTCATGCATCGATGATTGAGTTCCCACATCCTATTAGTGGAGAGAAGGTACACATAGAATCCCCCTTACCAAAGACATTTGCTGGTATCGTGAAGAAGTTGAAAAGCTTGTGTTAGTGTGGTTCGTCGGTCCTTCGTCGGGCTCAGGATGACATCACCATGACATTGTATATACAATGTATCACCGTCGCACATGTGCGACGTGATGTATGACGGTGTATTACATTTTATATACAGCGTATTACATCTTATATACACGATATGGGATCCAAGGGTGCAAAGGTGTCTTGTAATAATCTTTTGTACCCTTTGTACCCCTTGTGCACCTTAGACATGAACTAAACTGATAATTATTCTCTAAATCCAGTATGGAATTTTGTTCTCAGTCGTTACAATGCATACATGCGCGTTCTATCTGCGATGCAACCATCGGGCCAGCTTCATCTGGGAAACTACTTTGGATCTATGAAGCCCAATCTAGAGCTATCTAAAGAAGCCGATGAAAGTATCTTCTTTGTTGTAGACCTTCACGCACTCACTACCGTGCATGATCCAGATCTTCTGCGCACATCAAGGCAAGAGGCAATGCATGATTATATTGCATCGGGGTTTGATCCTGAGAAGACTATCATGTTCTTTCAGTCATATGTTCCAGAGCATACGGAGCTGATGTGGATTCTTTCCACGCTAGCGCCAGTGGGCATGATGGAACGGGCTGTAAGTTATAAGGACAAGGTAGACCGTGGACTAGATGCAACTCTAGGACTGTTTGCGTACCCTGCATTGATGGCGGCGGACATCCTTCTCTATGAAGTTGATGTTGTTCCCGTAGGAAAAGACCAAAAGCAGCATGTGGAGATGACGAGAGACCTTGCGACGAAGTTCAACAATGCTTTTGGTGAGACGTTTACTCTTCCTGAACCGCTTATTCGAGAAGAGGTGGCTGTTGTCCCAGGGACAGATGGCCAAAAGATGAGCAAGAGCTATGGAAATACAATCCCACTCTTTGGAGATGAAAAAGGAATTAAAAAAGCTATTATGAGCATCGAAACTGATAGTAAGGGCGCTAGCGACCCTAAAGACCCAGAAACTTGCTCTGTGTATCAGATTCACAAGCTTTTGCTTTCAGAAAGCGACGCAAAGGCTCTTGCAGACGAATATCGCAATGGAATGTCTTATGGAGATGCTAAAATACAACTATTTGAGGCCTATATGGATTATTTTGGAGCAATGCGTGAGCGCAGGGCTTCTATTAGCGAAAAAGAGGTGATTTCTGTTATGGAAGAGGGCGCAATAAAGGCTTCTGCTATAGCAAAAGCCACTATGGAACGTGTCCGAACGGCTACGGGATTGCGATAAGAGGTAAAGTTTGCTATACTGTATAGAAAACTTCTCACTTTTCTTATGAACAGAAACAGACATCCACATTTTAATGTCCTCACTGCACTCCTTGTAGGTATCGCATTGGTACCTGTCGCAACGCAGTCTTTCATCGATGGACCTGACCATAAGCTCGCAGAGCTTGTGTCGCTCTTCCGTTCTACGGATGACGATGGAAGGTACTTTGAGTCCGCTCCAGATATCCGTGCATATGCAAATGCAAATCGAGATGCATTCCGTACACAGCGCCGAGCATACACTCGTGCAGTCGATAGGTGTCGTGATCGTCTACGTGATGGCGAGGAAATAGAATGTCCAGATTTCAATAACCTTGATACATATATCGAGAAGCAGAATGCGAAAGCAGCTGCACCTCAAGAAAAGATACAAGATACAAAGATACCCTCCGACGCCAAGGCTATGGACGGCACGCAAGATGCAAATGAAGAAGAGGTGGTCGAATTCGAAGAGGAGGAGGTGAACACCGACATTATTGAACTTTCGACGATAGAGCGTAAGATGCTTCGTAGTTATGTTCGTGCAGGATTCTGTAGTGAGAGGGCTGGATCATTGATCTTCCGACTATGTCAGTCTCTTGTCGACGATAGTGCGGCAACTCCTATGGGATACATCAACGACAACGTGAAGCTTCATAGTTTGCACTCTGGCCCTCCTACGACATTGAAACTTCGTCTGCAGATGGTCGACGAAGCTATCTCTGGTATCCATGGAAAGCGCTCAGATGGCACGAGGCCAATGAGGCCAAATAGTAGAAGGGTAACTGGAGACGAGTAGCCTTTCTATAGGTTTAAAATCTAAACGGTGTTTAGCAATAGGGTCTTTGACCCTTTTTTTAGATTTATGCGTGTCAAAACGTTAGCATAGGATCATGGAATTCTTCCTCGCATCCGCTAGTCCACAACGCCGAGAGCTCCTTGAGGGTATTGGCATCGACTTCACTGTGGAGCCATCGACTATCGATGAAGCGATGTGCACCGCAAGTGACCCTGTGCAACGTGCAATTGCACTTGCGAAGTTGAAGGCTGAAGATGTGCATTCACGTCACCCAGATGTATGGGTTCTTGGAAGCGATACTCTTGTTGTATCTAACAGTGGTGAACTTTTGGAAAAACCTACAGATGCTTCTGATGCAGAGCGGATGTTGCGAGCTCATTCAGGCAATACGTCTCAGGTACATTCTTCTATTTGTTTACTGGGCCCAGAGGAGCAGGTGTTGGAAGACATCTCTTCATCGTCTGTGACGTTCAAAGAGTTATCGGATGAAGACATCGCATGGTGGATCTCTACGAACCAGTGGCAAGACCGCAGTGGGGGATTTCAGATAGATGGACTAGGGCAGATGATGATCGAGAACCTTGAAGGGGACTGGACGGGGGTGGTGGGGCTTCCGGTGTTTGCCTTAGGAGGTTTGCTGAAGAAGGCGGGGCTACGTAACTAGATTAAGACTGTCACTCTAAACCTAAATGTAAAGCTGTGCTGCGAAGCTAATCCTCTTTGCCAGCCGCCCTTGTTTGAACGAGGGCAAAACTTCGATGACTCATCCAGTCACTGAGTGCCAAGTGACCGCAGTCATCTTGGTCGAAGTGCGAACAGTAATGGCAATCAACTATGGCCCGAGTGAGGCTCGGCTGGCAGGTGTTTTGGCTTCACCTTTTTCGCGGAAAAAGGTGGAATGTATTTTCTTTGCTACACAAGCTTCTTCTCGAATACAAAATCACACAATTCATCAAATATAGGTGGAGTTGATGCGACAACGAGGAGTCCTCCACTAGGGTTTCCTGGCTCTTCCCATTCGTAGCGGTACTTTCCACCTGCTTCTTCCATCATCAAGCAACCTGGGGCTATGTCCCAGAGTCGAATACCACGGAAGAATGCACCATCGTTCCAGCCGAGGAGCATCTCACCCATCTCTTGCGCTGCACAGCCGTAGTTCTCTATAGAGCTTGCATAGGGCATGGAGGCATACCAAGCACCGTTCTCGTGCTCTACAGCACGACGCATGATGTTACAGGAGAGGACAGAGTCATTCATACTGACCGTCTTGCGAAGCTTTACAGGCTTGTCGTTGATCGTTGCTCCACCACCTTTCACTCCTGTGAAGTGGTAGTTCATAAGAGGCATGATCATAACACCAGCTTGTAAGACACCATCTTGTTGGACTGCTACGCAGGTGCCGAAGTTTGGCTTGCCGTGGATGAAGTTGTTTGTACCGTCTAGAGGATCGATGATCCATTCATATGAGCTGTCGCTCGAACCCAAGCTGTCTGCCCCTGTTTCCTCTGCGATGAATCGGTGGTCGGGGTAGGCGTTCTGGATGATCGCAATCATATCCTCCTGACACTTGGCATCTGTCTCTGTAACGAAGTCTGTCTCTGAAGACTTGGTTTGAATGCTCAGATCACCACCATTGGTAAAGACGTCATGATACTTTTCTACTTGTATTTCCGCAGCTCTTTTTGCCGCTGCTTCTGCGATGATGAGGAGATTGTGTGGGGTGGGCATTGATTGTAGAGTACAGGGCTTGGTGTTGGTTTGCATTGAATTGAAAAAGAAATACATACCGTTTAGAAATAAGGGGAATAAGAGAAATAAAAGAATTTGGAAATATTGATATTACAAAAGTCATTGAAATCTCATGCAGAGAATTCCCTTATTACACTTATTTCTCTTATTTCTTGTACATTGAAGAATGACGGCTACCACTCCGTTTTTAAAGGTTCGGCAATTGGTATTCAAGAAGATTTTCTACAGCTGTTCTGTAGCTTGGTAATTGCCTCTCGACGATCTTCCAGTACGCTGCAGAGTGGTCTCCACGTTTGCGGTGTGCGAGCTCATGGACGATGACATAGTGCAGTAGGTAGTGAGGCACGAAGAGGAGTGCAGTGTTGATCATGATGGTTCCTCGTGGTGAGCAGCTACCCCATTGTGATGTTGCAAATGCAAAGCGAATCCTTGGGACATGCACACGATAGGTTTGGCGATTGATCTTATCGATGAGCATCGTGATCCGCGCATTTTCGCTTTGAGAAAGAAGTTTCCAGAGGAAGCGATGTAGAGATTCTCGCCGAGTCTTTGGCCCTACTGTAACAAGCCAACCTTTCCCCGTTTTCTCTGCTTTAAGCTTGTCTCCTGGCTGTAGGTTGAAGAGGTAACTTTTTCCCGTTGCGAGAGTCACAAGCTCTTGTTGAGCACCATTCAGAAGTCTTGCGAAGGGATTGATGGTGATCTTGGCGTGGACCTCTTCGAGAAGTTGTTCAGTCATACGACTAAGAAGATCTTCGACGTGTTCTTGCTCCTCTGTTTTACTGAGATCTTTGGCTAGGCGAATCACGATAGTGTTGTTTGTATAGACGGCTCGTGAATGCTTGTTTGTTGTGTGCTCGACCCGGTGAGGAAAGTTGTCTGGAGTCATGTAGGCTGACGATCATACATCACTATGCAAGTCCTGTGGACCCTGGTGCGAATGCATGTGTAAAGCGCCTTAAATAGCTATATATCGCGCTATAGTGCCAATCTATTCCACATCATAAATACATGTTTTGCGTTAGAACTCTTCGTCGGTCAAGACCTCTTTTTCAGAGGTATGAATTTTATGCGCCTCTCGAAGGATTGGTGAGCAGGTCTGAAGGTGTAGAAGGGTTTGACTAAACATGAAGTTGGATTCTTGGTATTCTTCTGTATCAATAACTTGACGAAGAAGTGCCTCTCCTTGCTCAAAGCAGAGCGATGCAGTGGAGACCTGAGCAAAGGTGTGGTCACTAATGGGGGTCGTCTGAACGAGAGACAGCATGCGGAACATGAGATGAGCTATCCAGGTTTGCATCCTATCTGCACGCATGTAGAGCCGTCCAAGGGCAGCAGGAACTCTGTAGAGGTCCCGTAGGTTTGCTTTGGCCTCTTCTGCCTCTTCTACGGAGCCGTAGACACCGCTTTCAAGACCGAAGATCACGGCATCGATGGCAGTAAGAAGCTCACGTTGCTTTGTGATATTTGGCGCTCGGACAGTTTCAGTTATACCAGGGATAGTCTCGAAGTATTCCATCTGCCTTTGGATGAACTCTCTCTGTAATACGAGCTGAGCTCGGTAGCAGCGCATTGTCGTCGAAAGTCTTGTATCTCTATTTGCCCTGCGCAAAGCGAGTCTGCACTCACCTCTGTGCTCCGCAAGGAGTATTTCGTGGTCTTTAGACAGATCTGCAAAAAGCCGCATACCTTGGCGAGTGTGTAGTGCTGCTGCTCGAAATCCTTCCGCACGCTCCACTCGTTCTTCCCACAGGATATCCTGTTCCTCTGCTGCAGTATGTAGCTCGGCTTCCTGCGCATAGGCAGGGGTGGTAAATAGTCCAATGACAATAATTAAGTTGATCATTGGAGGATAGTGTAACACGACTGATGAAAAGACCTAGAAGACCTAGAAGATTTGGAATAGTCCATTTTCCTTTAGACAGTTTTAGTCTTCAGTACATGCCCCTTGATCGTTTCTATGACGGTCTCCAGATCTTCGTTGACGAGGAAATGGTCAAAGAGCTCTGAGCGATTTGTGAAGAAGTCGAGGTCTTCTTCGGCATTGCGCATGCGGTCTGCGATGCTTTGTTCGTTGTCTCTACCACGAGTACGGAGTCTGCTGAGAAGCTGCGAGAGCATGGCGCGCTTACTCTTGCCTGGAGGCAGGAGTCCACAAGAGAGTATGGACCGTCTGCTATAGTGGTTGCTGAGTTCTTGGAGGAGGTTTTGTTCGGTGATGACGACGGGGATACTTTCATTTTTCCAGATCGCTTCTAGGTCTGTAGCGCGGTAGCCATACCATCTCTTCTCGTCTTTCGATGGAATCTGTGTTGCTGCGATGATCTCTTCGTCTTTGCGCATCTTTATGAAGGCTTCTTCTGTGACATAGGTGTACTCACCATCATCTCCGTCCTTTGGTTCTCTTGTTGTGACGATAGGACTAGCGGTTACGTAGTCGCTAAACATGGTCACCAGCGAACGGCTAATGGTAGATTTTCCGACACCAGATGGTCCTGTAAGAGCGAGGATGTAGCCTGGGAATTCTTTGAGAGTTTCCTGCTCTACGGGCTTTCCTACTAGGACTTCGTAGCCGACATCATATATGCGTAGCCCCTGAGCGGTTGTGCGAGTAAGACGCATACGAGGGCAGACCTGTAGGCCGATTTGTAGGTCTTGAGATGTACTGTGGATGAGTTGACCCATGGCTCGTGTGCCGTCTTCGAGTTCTAGTAGCCCTATAGTAAGAGGAGCTGAGCCGAAACCTTCTGCTGGGTGAGCGACAGTGGTGAACGATACGATGTTGCCTTTTTGCATCTTGCGATGTACTTCTTTCTGGTACCGAGAGGTGAAGGCTGGGCTTGTCATACTGCAGTGTGTTCGAGGATGTGAATACCGCATGTGGCACAGGCTCCACCAAAGTTATGTGCAAGGCCATAGCGTTTTCCTGATGCTTTGAGCTGTTTTCCTATATCTATAATCTGCTTCACACCTGTGGCAGCAACAGGATGGCCGCACGCTTTGAGTCCTCCACTCGCATTGATCGTCTGCTTTCCAGGATTTTCATAGAGCTTTACGCCAGTTCCTGGTGCTGCGTAGCCGAGGTCTTCGAGGTTGATGATCGCAGCGATAGAAAAGCAGTCGTGGATCTCGAGATGAGCTATGTCGTTTCGGTGGATTGCAGCTTCTGCAAATGCTTTGGCCGCTGCTTGTTTGGTTGCTTTAAATCCTGTGATCGACTCTCGTTGAGTGATACTGACAGTATCTGATGCTATTTGCGATGCTGCGATTTTTAGTGAGCTTTGGTGCTTTGTCGACAAAATACATGCAGCAGCACCATCGCTGATGGGAGAGCAGTCGAGCATACAGAGTGGCTCTGCTACTGTAGTGCTCGAAGTCACTGCCTCAGGACTCACTTCCATACGAAACTGTGCGAAGGGATTTGCCATGGCATTGCTGTGGTGTTTCGCACTAACTGCACTTAGACGCTCTCGACTGAGACTGTGTTCGTACATGTATCGGTTGGCTATAAGACCAAAGATACCTGGGAATGTGATACCACTTGGGCTGTCGAGTTCACTGTCTGCCGCACCCATGAGACCAGAGGCGATAGCTCCAGTATCTGCATCGGTCATTTTCTCTACTCCTACGACAAGCACGGTCTCTACTTTGCCACTTTCTAGCATACCACAGGCTGTATGCAGTGCCATGGCACCAGATGCACAGGCAGACTCTACGCGCAGTGCAGGTGGCTGGTGTGGCAAAAGGCTCGATGCCATAGCACCAAGGTGTGCTTGGTCACTTGTACGCTCAGCAAGCATGTTTGCAACGATAACAAGATCGATATCGAGTACGCTAATACCTGCATCTTTGATGGCAGAATCGATAGCGCTATCCATCAGTTCTCTTAAGCCCATATCCCAGTGTTCCCCGAAGGGAGTTTGGCCAGTTCCTGTGATGTAGATGTCAGTATTCATGGGGTGGACGTTACTGGTTACTGGTTATGCGTTCGCGGTAGTGGGCGTAGCTGAGGTATTCGGTTTCACGATTGTCGGAGGGCAGTGTAATGCCATCGCGGAGCATTGTCATGAGGAAGGCGTCTGAGCCAGCACCAGAACCATAGGAGATCATAAGGATGCTCTCATTCTTTTTCGCTTTCTGTAGAGCATGTACGAGTCCGATCATCGAGCACGCACTGTACGTATTGCCAATAGTTGGAACGATGAACCCTTCCTGCATTTGCTCTTTCGTAAATCCAAACTCTTTTGCCATCTTGCTTGGGAACTTTGCATTTGGCATGTGGAGAATGACGTGATGAATACTCGAGAGGTCACATCCAGAGACTTCTGTGATTCCTTTGATTGCTTCACGAACATGATGGAAATAGGCAGGCTCTCCTGTAAACCTTCCTGCATGCTGTGGGTACCTATCGTGCGCACCTCTCCAGAAGTCTGGTGTGTCTGTAGTAAACGAAAGGGTTTTATCGATGCTACAGAGTGCGTTCTTTTCGGTACTTGGCCCTATCACGACTGCAGCAGCTCCAGCAGCAGCTGTGTACTCAAGCGCATCTCCAGGTGCTGCCTGCGCAGTGTCGGAGCCTATCGCAAGTCCGTAACGGATCTGCTTGGACCTCACAAAGCTATCGACGATTTGCATCCCCGCTGTACCTGCTTTGCAGGCAAACTCTAAGTCTGCACAATGGCAGTATGGGTCGACTTTGAGGGCTGCAGCTACCATGCCACTTGTGGGTTTGACTGCGTAAGGATGGCTTTCAGAACCAACAAATACAGCCGAGATCTGTGAAGACTTGATGTTTGCCGTATCGATAGCCTGCTTTCCTGCTTCATACGCCATGGTAAATGTATCCTCTCCATCTCCAGGAACCGTCTTTTCATTTACACCAAGGCCCTTTTCTACGGATACAGGGTCTTTTTTCCAGTGACCCGCTATAGTAGCCGTTTTGATGCGGTGAGATGGGAGGTACATGCCGAAGCTGATAATGGCAGAATTGTTCACTGTAATGATACTACTGGTTGAAGATGCAAGATGGCAAGATACAAGATGCAAAATATTTGCCTAAAAACCTCTTTGGACCTTGATATCTTGTATCTTGTATCTTTTTCAAATGATAGATTACATCTAGCGTCCAAGCGTGCTATGAGCAGTTGCCAGGTGCCCCGCAGCCTGCGCAGCGAGGAGAGACACCTCTCCAGCAAGAACTGCTGCACCGATGCTTTCTGCCAAGTGTTTCTTGTCACCTCCTTGTGAGAGGAGTTCGAGGCATTGCCTCTGTGCAGGGAGGTCTGTGCCACCTCCTCGGAGTCCTACCAAGATGGCAGGGCAACGGACGGAGATCTTTAGGCCATCCTCTGTAGCTTCTACGGTAGTGTCTGCGAGTGAACCTTCTACGACGTGAGCAGCATCTTGACCTGTAGCAAGGTAGAGAGCGGCGATGACGTTTGCTGCGTGCATATTTGCTCCAAGTGCACCTGCAATTTTCGAACCTTCTATTAACTTGGCTCGTGCAACATTCATCATTGCCTCGTGGTCAGATTTGAGAATGTCTGTTATCACGGTAGTGGGGAGAGTGGCAGTCGCAGTGACTTCGTAACCACGTCCTTTTTCATGCGTTCTTTTACTTGGTTTTTTATCGCTATCGACGTTTGCAGCGATCGTTATCAGTCTGCAGTTTTCATCATTTTCAACGATCCAATTTCCTACAGCTTCGGCAGCGATCGTCACCATGTTCATGCCCATTGCCTCATCGGTATCGACGTTTATTGTGAGGAAGATGTGCTCGTTTGTTTCATCGATGTCGAAGTGCAAAACTTTAAGATGATTGCTTGTTTTTTCTGCGACTACTTTCCATGTTTCTTCGTTTTTTTCTAACAACTCTTTTACACGTTTTGTGTTTGTAGTTTTTATTGCAATCGACCGAGAGATACCATGATGTATAGAAGACGTGTGTACACCTTTTGCACTATTTAATGCTTTGCAACCGCGGTTCACACTCGCAACAAGTGCGCCTTCCGTTGTAGCAAGCGGTAGGTGTACGTACATGTTTTTCTGTGAAGAAAAATACACGTGCAGTGGTCCCGCGTGTCCGACAGGGATGAGCATAGACCCGAACATGTTTTCACAGTTTTTTTCATCACTGTGTCCTATGGTGGACGGTCGTTGTTCGAGCAAAGACAGGTCGCAGTCGCACTCATCTTCGATGCGCTTGCGACGCTCGGCGATCCTTTCTTTTGGGCTGCCTAGATTGGGTAAATTGCGGAGATCCATATTGTAGGGAGTAGGGAGTCGGGAGTAGGGAGTCGGGAGTAGGGAGTAGGGAATCGGGAATCGGGAGTAGGGGGTGGGTGTAGGTTTTTTCTTCTAAGCTTTTTCTATCATGGAGGTTCCAGGTCCGACTGTCGTTTCAAATACGGTGCAGCCCTGTTGTGCGTTTGCGAAAGATAGTATGTCTGCGCGTGCATCTGGCGTACAGAAGAGGTGGACTGTGGGGCCTGCATCCATGGTATAGAGCACTTCGAGGTGCTTGCTAGATCGCAATTCTTTTACCTCTCCGAGGATGCGGTGTGTCTCGTTACTCAGGTACTTGAGAGGAGTAGAGCTGGTTTCCATGACATGGTGCATATCCATACAGTCTTCCTCTGAAACAACTTGACGCTTCTCGAAGTCTTTGTTCAAGATCGCACTTATACATTCACTCTGCCTGCGTGGCATCGCTTCGACACGCTGAGTCCAGTCTGGACTCGTCTGTGCGATGGCATGACCCTCTGTTGAGCCGACGGCTTTCTCTTCTTGGCTAGGTACGATGATGATGTCATAAAGAGGCCAGTGACTTTCGTCTGCTATCTGTACTCCCTTGGCAGTGTCTATGTCGTTACCGTCTCCTGCTTCGATGGCGCTAAACCCTCCGAATATACTTCGTGTTGCAGACCCTGACCCCAGCCGAGCAATGACACTGACTTGCTCGTCATTGAGTTCCGTACCTCCAAAGCTGCCATAGCACTTTGCAATGCAACTAAAGACTGCAGCAGAGGATGCAAGTCCGATACTTGGTGGGATGCCTGACTCTATAGTGATGGCGATGTTTTCGGGAATCATTTCCTCTATTCCGAGGAAGTGGAGATAGTGATTTGTTAGTTCTCGGTGTTTCATAAATCTTGCGATGTCTTTTTCTTCTAGGTTCTTTTCAGTTCCATCTGCAAGAAATGATCGTAGTGAAAAGTTCTCTGAATCTTCCACGGTGATATCTACACTCGGAGTATCTATCGTCATGCTGAGAGAGTCATAGGCTGGAAGGCGTAGATCGTTGTTACGGTTACCCCAATATTTGATGAGGGCAATGTTCGGCGTTGAGCGAGCTGTGACTTTCATGGTCATTATGATTTGAAGATTTCAAAAGGGGATTCGTCGATTGTCTTCTGCAGAATTGCGGGGTCAGGATGGAGAGCAAGTACCATGCCTCCACCACCGGTGTGACTCCCTGCGCCGATGATCTTAGCAGCTCCTCCATCTTGAACAATTTTTTTGATCAGTTCTTGCACTGCAAATGGGACTATCCCAATCCTACACTGGGCTTCGTGGTGTTTACGTACGATGCTAATTATGTCGGGATTTGGCTGATTCCACTTCTCTGTGCACTGTCCGATAGTTTCCAAGGCTTCAGACATAGCAGGGTCTTTGTTTTGCATTGCCGTATCGATACTTGAGATGAGTTCAGGCGTGGATTCGTTTGGGGTTCCTGTATCGACCAATACGAAATTGACCTCTGGTAGGTCTACGAATTCTGGAGCTGACGTTTTGCGAAAGAGTACAGGACGGTTGTGCCAGATGACGGCAAAGTCTAGGCCACTGTGCCCTTGGTTTACTTCATCTTCGATCGCCATTGCTACCTCTTCACAGTCTGGGCCAAGTAAACATCGTGTGACTGCTATCACCAATGCAGTAGAAGAGCCCATGCCTTTACCAAGAGGAAGGTGATTTACAATCTCTAGTTTTCCGAAAAGGTGGTTGTTTTGCTGATTGCAGAGAGAAATGATCTGCTCAAGGTACGTATCCCATTCCTGTCCTCCTGCTATCCCGTGCCAGGAGATTTCTAGGTCTGACCTACTAAGGTCTTCTGTAAAAGTTGCTTCAATTCCAATATTTGCAGGAATAGCGATACCAGGGTAGCCATATACTACTGCGTACTCTCCACTGAGGATGATCTTGCCGGTGGCTTTTTCATGATTAACCACCAAACCGTCTGGTACGCTTTGCAAATGCACTCACTGCAGTATCGAGATCTTCGGTCGTGAAGTCGGGGAAGAACTTGTCTACGAAGTCCCATTCGCTATAGGCAGACTGCCACAAAAAGAAGTTGCTTGTGCGGTGCTCTCCTGATGTACGGATGATGAGGTCGAGGTTTGGCAGATTTGGTTGATCGAGATGCTTTTGTACTTCTTCATCAGTGAATTGCATATTTGTTGTGAGCTGTGAGTTGTGAGTTGTGAGCTTGCTCATGGCACGAAGCAGCTCGTCTTTGCCACCGTAGTCGAGAGCGAGGTGAATGGTCGCTTTTGCATTATCTTTTGTTTCGGATTCGATCTCTTCGATGAGTATAGCAAGTGAAGAGGGTATGCGATCTTTGCGACCAGAGTGGAGAAAGCGAATGTTATTTTCTGCAAATGATGCACGTTCATCGTTGAGATACTGCTCAAGCATATCCATGAGCATGCCTATTTCTTTCTCATCGCGTTTCCAGTTTTCGGTCGAGAAGCACCAGATAGTGAGGATGCTCACTCGAGGATCTACTCTGCACCACTCGGTGATGGATCGAAAGATATTGATAGCCTTACGATGCCCTTCCCAAGGATCTAAACTCTGATTCTTCGCCCATCGGCGATTGCCGTCTGGGATGATAGCTATGTGGAGGGGGGTATCCATTTAGGGTCAGGGAGTAGGGCGTAGGTAGTCGGGAGTGGATAGGTTAAGAATTTGGTGTAGTCCTAACTGGAACCATATAGCATAATCTTCTCTCTTCGATGCCATATCTGCAATAAGCGTATCTACATGTCTCCATTCCAGCGATTCCACTTCATCTGGATCTGGCTTCATTTCGATATCGCCATCGACTTGTCCTGTAAGAAGTGTAACGAACTCATGCTCAGATCCTGCTCTATTTGGCGATTCTTCTTGATATACCAGTGTACTATGCACTGAGAGATCGGGGCTTTTTATGCCACATTCTTCCATGACACGCTTTGGTGCAACTTCTTCCTCTGTCTGCCCTACTCGTGGGTGACTACAACAGGTATTTGCGAGAATACGAGGCCAGAGTGGCTTGCTTGCACTGCGACGCTGCACAAGAAGTTCACGCTTGCCATCGCGAAAGAGATATACAGAAAAAGCTCTATGGAGTTTCCCTGGGCTCTTGTGCGCATCTTCCCACGACGCTTCTCCATTCTGGTCGCCTGCAGTATCACAGAGAATTAACATGAGGTAATTATGCACACGTATTGGCTCTTTTGTAAGAATCTAGTATTCTTTTTCTGCAATTATTCCTCATTTCACCTATGACAGACACAACGAATCCCTCAGATTTTGTCTCCGACTTTGTTTCGAAAGGTACTGGTGACCTTTCTATTATGAATGATGTGTACCTTGGGAACTCAGTTTTAGATTGGGTGACTGCCATTGTTGTGTTTGTATTGGCTCTCATAGCTTTGAACATCTTCAAGCGTGTGATCATTTGTCATATGAAAAAGCTTGCATCGAAAACGAAGGGGCATCTCGATGATGCTGTTATTGAGTATCTAGAAAACATCAGTAGTGGCTTCTACAAAATGATGGCCATCTATGCCGCTGTGCAGGATCTATCCTTACCATCAATTGTGCAATTAGTTCTTCGTGCTGCATTTCTTCTTATGGTTGTTTCGGAAGTCATCAAGATCATTCAGAGTGTCATACAGTATGCTCTTGCTAAGAAGACTGGTACGAATACTGCAGAAGACAAAGCGATCTCTGGCGCATTGCTCCTTATTCTCCGTATAGCGCTGTGGATGATGGGTATTTTGCTTGTACTTTCAAATCTTGGTTTCAATATCAATTCCCTTATTGCTAGCTTAGGTATTGGAGGTTTGGCTATTTCATTGGCGCTTCAGCCAGTGCTTACAGACATCTTCAGTTCGTTTTCTATTGCTTTGGATAAGCCGTTTGAGGAAGGTGACTTTATCGTGTGTGGGGAATTTAAAGGAGACGTGAAGAAAATAGGACTCAAGACCACACGCCTGATAGCTTTGCAGGGAGAAGAATTGGTTATCTCGAATACTGAGCTTACCAATGCACGTGTACAGAACTTCAAAAAAATGAAGAAGCGACGTGTCGTATTTAGTATTGGTGTGAAGTATGGAACGTCGCCTGATCAGATTCGTGCGATTCAAGCTATGATCCAAAAGACTATTGATGAACATGAGCATACGGAGTTCAATCGCGCGCATTTCTATGAGTTTGGAGAATCCAATCTTCATTTCGAAATCGTCTACTTTATGCTTTCGGGTGACTATGCTGAATATATGGATGCCCAGCAGTCTATTAATCTTTCGATCATGGAAGGCCTAGAAAAGATTGGTGTCGAGATGGCTTTCCCAACGAGAACTGTGCACATGGTCAAAGATGTTTAAGTTACTCGTTCCTCGTTACTTGCCTGCCCCTCGTAGCCTTGGCGTAGTAGGGTTCCTCGTTGTCATCTTGGTAGCTGGGGCTGTGTATTACCCCGTCCTTGGCTTTGATTTTATCAATTTAGATGATCCACAGCTGGTGTATCAAAACTACCTCGTACGTAGCTTCTCGCCGAAGATCTTTACGACGTATGACCCCGAACTATATATACCTCTCACCTTATTGACGTATCAGATCGAGCATGCGTTTATTGGCTTACAGCCACTGTATTATCATTTAGTTAATCTGATCATTCATGGAGCAAATGCCATGTTACTTCTTTGTATTCTTAGGAAGTTGCTTCGCACGGACTCGTGGCTCTTACCGCTTCTTGGAGCATTGATCTTTGTCGTCCATCCACTTCACACAGAGACAGTCGTGTGGGTAAGTGCACGGAAAGATCTACTCTCTGGATTCTTTTTCTTGTTTGCATTACTCAGTTATCTTCACAACAAGAAGAAGGCGGGTATCTTGTTTTTTGTACTAGCACTACTCTCGAAGGTTACGGCCATTACATTGATCCCTGTTCTATTTCTGGTAGATTTCTTACAGGGCAAACCTCTCACGCGTGCATCTATCACATCCAAATTGCCGTACATGGCTCTTGGTACTGTCTTTTCTGGCATCGCACTTGGTGGGAAAACTGAGAATCTCTCTGCACTGAGCATTGCGGAATTTGTATTACTTGCGTGCAAGAGTGTCATTTTCTATCTACAGAAGCTCGTAGTCCCCACGGACCTTTCGATCTTGTACCCGTGGACGGAGCCGATAGTCCTTTTGTCATTTGACTTCATGTTACCTGTACTCTTGTTTTTGGTTGTTGTGTTGATGCTTGTCTTTACCTGGCAACATAAGAAAGACGTGTTCTTTGGTCTTGCATTCTTTTTGGTAACATTGGCTCCGAGTCTGTTGACCTTTTCCAAGGCAGGAGATGTATACTTCGCGTCCGATAGGTATGCGTACATCCCTTCGATTGGGATCATCTACTTGCTACTGATCTGGATCGCTCAGTCCCGATTGCGTTCCAATACCGTTATGACATTGGGCGTGATCTTGCTTATAACGTTTGGAGTAGCATCACGCAACCACTCACAGGTATGGCGTAATAGTGAAGTATTGTTTTTAGATGTTCTCACGAAATATCCTCAAGCACATATATCAGAGGAAAACTTAGGTCATCTCTACTTGATGGATGGAAGAACTGAAGAGGCGGTTGCACATCTTGAGAGGGCACTTACTCTCAAAAGTACCTCGTTTGCTGCACACAATAATCTTGGGTTTATCCGCATGATGCAGGGGCAATATAGGACTGGTCTTGCACACTTTCAGGCATCTATAGAGTTGAACAGTGCTTACGCTCCTGCACACGTAAATGTTGGAGTTTGGCATGCAAAGCAGGGGGATTACGCTATAGCAGAACAGGCGCTCAAAAATGCTATCGAACTCGACCCATACATGGCACAGGCGTACTTCAACCTAGCTGGTGTGTACCTCAAGCGTGGAGATGATGTCAGTGCGAAGGCATTTTATGCTAAAACACTAGAGCTTGAACCAGGTCACCCAGATGCTATTCGACAACTACAAACATGGTAAATTTCCTTCTCCAGTATCGGTTGCCACTCATTGCGATCGTTCTAATAACAGTGGGAGTGTATCTACCAGTCTTTGGTTTTGATTTTGTGAATTTCGACGATCCTCAGTTGGTATATGAGAACCCTTTCATACAGAATTTCTCCCTGAAGATCTTTACGACATATGACCCTGAGCTCTACATCCCTCTTACATTGCTTTCGTATCAGGTAGAGCATGCAATATTTGGGTTAAATCCAGCAGCTTTTCATCTGACAAATGTGCTCCTTCATATAGCAAATGCCGTGATGGTTTTCATGGTTTTGCTGAAGCTAAAGCGCAATTCTTCTAGTTATCTTCTGCCATTTATTGGAGCATTACTCTTTGCAGTTCATCCTCTTCATACAGAGGCTGTAGTGTGGGTGAGTGCGCGAAAGGATCTACTTTCTGGCTTTTTCTTTTTACTGTCACTGCTGCTGTATATGCATAAAAGGCGATTAATTTTCTGGAGTATTGGCGCTTTTGTATTGGCACTACTCTCCAAAGTAACAGCAATCACTCTCATACCAGTTCTTCTTCTCGTAGATTGGCGAGATACGAAGAGGTTTACGGTGCGGTCTGTCATCGAAAAATGGCCGTATATCTTCTTAGGAATCGTATTTGCGATCATTGCCTACATTGGTAAGACGTCAAACCTCACAGCGTTTTCTGCAGTGGAGTTTGCATTACTTGCTTGCAAAAGTATTGCGTTCTACGTTCAGAAGCTCTTTGTGCCTTCAGACCTATACGTGCTGTATCTCTGGAAAGGATTTATTTACCTACTGTCACCGAGCATCGCTCTGACAGTTCTTCTCTGTATCGCGATCGGCATTACCCTTTGGATAAGTTATAGGCGCAGCAGTGACGTGCTCTTTGGACTAGCTTTCTTTTGTATAACGCTTGCTCCAAGTCTTTTGACATTTTCCAAAGCGGGACATATTTACTTCGCATCCGATCGCTATGCGTATATCCCATCTATCGGAATCATCTTCCTTTTGGTGCTCCTTCTTTCACGCTGTGTCAACTCTCGTCGTTGTCAGATAATTACTGCGGTTAGTGGCTTGTGTGTCGTCAGTGTGTTTGCTGTTATGGCACGTGCACAATCTGCAATTTGGCATGATAGCCCAACGTTGTATCAGCATGTATTGGCGCATGACCCTGAGTCGTATATCGCATTAAATAATTTGGGTGTGCTCATGCTTGAAAACCATCAGTATGAAGATGCTCTTTGGCACCTTGAACGTGCAGCAAGTGTAAAAGAAGACTATACCTCTGCTATGCTCAACATGGGAGTAGCGCACTATTATTTAGGAAATCTAGAAGAAGCTGAAGAGGTAACTGCACGTGTGACAGTACTTCGCCCAAGTATGCTTAAGGGTTGGTTCAGTCTGGGGTGGATCTATGAACAAGAAGGGAAGTACGAAGAAGCGTTACAAGCGTTTGCTACTGCTTTAGAAATCGATGATACAGATCCTCAAGTGCACTGGCACATTGGCCATGTGTACGGCAAACAAGGGAAGTACAAAGCTGGTTTAGATGCGTATAGGAAGGCGATGGCACTTGACCCAGCATATGAGAAGCAGCTTGAGACTGTAGATGCGTTGATGGTTCCTGGTTCCTAGTTCCTAGTATTGTGTATATACAATGTATTACATTATATTTTTTTACTGTTTGAACCGCAGATGCGACAATATGTATACCTCTTTCTTTTCTGAAACATCAGTACTTCGTCGAGCTCAGCAGAAACAAAAGAATGTTGTCATCTGCAAGCCTCACTCGAGCGATACTTGCTCATACGATCTGTACGGCTCTCAACCAAGCTGGCTGAGGCCACTTGGCATTCGAGTACGAAGAGGATGAAACAGACAGATCCTTTCGCTCAAACAAGGGTGCAGATGACAAGAGGATTAGCGTTGCAGCACAGCTTCAATTCCAGTATTTCATTGTAAATCTCTAATTAGACAATAAAATCTCACAATTCTCAAAACTACAAAAATATGGTATAATAATAGGGTAAATGACCAAACTAATACAAACACTCCGCTCTACTTGTATCTCGAAGCAAACACTGCTTACGGTGTTTAGCACACTGGTTGTTAGTCTAGGAGCTCTTCTTAGTGGATTACAGGTAGAGGCATACTTTAGTGGTGAGATTCGTAATTTGGAGCAAGGACAACGCAGATCGTCTTTATCAGATCGTCGTTCATTTGTCATGGCTCGCCACAGTGCAGCTCCAGATGATTTTCCATCATTTGAATGTGCGATCATGCCTTTTGGATTTGTGCCGCATTGGGGAAACATGCTTAGTGCGCAAGACTTGCAGAGAAACTTCTGTTCTATAGATCCAGGAGAGTTTGTGCCTATTCCTACGTACGATATTGCTACGCTTACACGACCGATGGATGAACTCAATCGTGTGCAGCGTACAGACGCTGTGTCCAATGCTATTACTGCTAAACTTTTCTACTCTACGCGCTTCATGGGAAGCTACGACTTAGATAGTGCCGAATTTAGTAATCCTCAACATCCAGCAATGGACTTCAAGATGCCATTTGGCACTCCTATTCGTGCTGTTGCAGGGGGGATAGTCCATGCACTTCAGAAGCAGCAAAATGGTCTTGGTAATCTTGTTATCATCGAACATCGTCTTCCTGATACACAAGAGCGTGTGTTCTCTATATATGGGCACATGGATATGCGACTTGTTGGTACAGGAGAGTCTGTCGAAGCTGGTCAGGTGATTGGGACGGTTGGTAACTCTGGACGCTCAACAAATCCACACCTCCACTTGCAGATCGACAAAGACCGGGGTCATGAGTTCCATACTCCATACACGGCTTCTGCCAATACGACTCGAGATGATGTGCTGAAGTGGACCATGCACCCTATGGATTTCATCAATACGTTTTAACCAATGGAAGGTGAACATCAAACACTACTGAGCTTGCTTCTTATTTTGTCTTTCGGACTTATTGTTCCAGAACTGTTCAAGCGCACGATGCACTTACCGTTTGTTACTTCTCTTATTTTGATTGGTTCAGTTCTAGGCCCTCATGGGTTTGACTACATAGAATCTAACGAGGTCATCAACTTCTTTGGCTTTCTTGGGTTTACGTTCCTCATGCTTATGGCAGGGCTTGAAACACATGTCAGTGAGGTAAAAAAATCTGCAGGGAAGATCTGCACTCTTGCTGTTATTAATGCGAGCATTCCCTTCGCTGTTGGGATTGGTATTGGTCGTTTCTTTGGCTATAGCTGGCTCCAGTCTTTGCTTATCGGCACCATTTTCATCTCCTCGTCTGTTGCCATCATCATTCCATTTGTGAGTGCGAAAGGGTTTGGGTCAGATGTGCGTAAGCTCATGCTTCCAGCATTTGTTATACAAGACCTCTTTAGCATGATGATGCTTGCAAGCATCTTCCATGCGGTATCTCCTATGACAAGGTTTTCTCTTCCTGTATACTTCTTCGTTCTCTTCATATCTATAGCTGTGCTGTATATCACTGTTCCCATACTTGCGAACCATTTTGTTGGAAAGAAATTCCTGCGTAGACAGAAGAATCTCCATGAAGATGAGCTACGTTTTGTTTTAGTATTATTGATAGCAGTATTGTTGTATTTCTCTGCTCTAGGTGTGCATCCGATCTTAGCAGCATTCCTCGTTGGGATACTTCTTGCTGATGTGGTGACATCGAAGTCAATATCTACAAAGATCCACACACTAGGCTACGGACTCTTTGTGCCAGTATTTTTCTTCATTGTTGGTATGGAGATGGATATGACGATATTTGCGAAGTTTAATCTGAGCAATCTTCTCGTTTTATCTATTGCTGCAGGATTAATTCTTTCTAAGTTTTTGAGTGGCTTCATTGCTGGTTCATTGATCGGCTTAAAGCCTTGTCGTGCCGCGCTCTTTGGGACTGTTTCTATGGCACAGCTTACAACCACACTTGCAGCTGCATACGCAGCTGCGGCAGTAGGACTCTTCGATGAGACGCTCATTACTGCTATCGTTGCGATGACTATCATCACAAATGTATTAGTGCCTATAGGTTTGCAGGTGATTTTGCAGAAGAAGTATTCTCGCATTCGAAAATCTATCGCCCTCTCTGGGGCTACTGAAATACATCTGTAGCGTCGATCTGATTTGGAGATTGAAAGATTAAGACTACTAAAATGATAGAAAGGAGATGAGTGATTGTTTTTAGTCATTATTCTATAACAATCTCTCCCTTCATATCTGAGTGTCCACGACCACAGACGATGTCGCAGTAGAAGAGATACTTTCCTGGTGCAGCAGATGATGGGATCACAACAGAGATTATTTCTCCTGGCGATACTTGTTTATCGATACCAAGACCAGGGACAATAAATCCGTGTACTCCTCCTACTCCTCTTAACTTGAGTGTAACTGCTTCTCCTTGTTTGATGAGTATCGTGGATGGTGTAAAAAGCCAATTGTCTACGGTCATGTCTATCACTCTTGTTAGTGGTGTCAAGTTGAGGTTCATCGTAGGAGCTGGTGGTGGCACCACTGCATTTGGTGCTGGTGATGGTGCTGGTGATGGTGGCGCAACGACAGGGCCAGAGGCGACAGGGGGAGGAGGTGTGACGGTCACCGATGGAGGTGGAGGTGGTGGAGGTGGAGGTGTTTGTTCTGTGTTCTGTGTTGTGGGTTGCGGGTTCTGGGTTGGGTTGAAAAGTTGATAGATAGCAATAGCCACATCTGCACGAGACAGTTGAATACCAGGAGCAAGGTATGTCGTACGGGCAGGGAAGATGTTGTATTGTTGAGCAACGCCAGCGTACTGAGCAAACCATGCATCAGCTGGAACATCACTATAGCTATAGGGAAGATTTAGCTGTATCCCAAAAGCCAAGGTGATCATTTTGAGGAACTCTGCTGTATTGATACCTCTTTCAGGACGGAAGGAGAGGTCGGGGTATCCATTGATGATGCCATACTGCGCAGCAGACATGACAAACTGCGTATACCATTGTCCGTTGATTACATCGGTGAAGGAGTATTCATTTTGAATGTCATAGATAGTTTTACCAGCAGCGTTGAGGAGGATCTTTGCTGCTTGTGCTCTGTTTACGGGGAGCGACCCTTTGAACTCTCCATCTGGAAACCCTCCGAGTACTCCAGCGTTGTAGAGAAAAGTAGCAGCCTTTCCTTCGAGGGATTGGATGTCTGTATCTGGAAAAGGATTCTCTTGTGCTTGGATTCTTTCTACGGAAACAGTAAGAAGTACTGCTAGTATTCCTGCTACTGCGATGGTAGATGATCTCTTTTTGTATCTCATGCATATAGTATTACAGGAAGTGTGTGGTCTGAGAATTATTTGCAATTGCTATACGGACTATAATTCGCGATAATAGATCGCGATGTCTCTCTTGCGTTCTATTCTTACTGGCTCTCTCATCTCGGTTCTCCTTGCTCCGTCTGCTTTTGCCGTTACAAATATGGGACATCTTAACGTAGAAGGAACGTATGATAGTGCTGCTGAACTTGATGCGGCATGTCGAGCGTTATTGGGAGTAGGGCATAATGTCGAGCGAGATAACTCAGTATTGTTTCAAGTACGTCGATGCATCAATTCGTATTATAAGAAACAGAAGAATACAAGCAGAGGAGTTGCTCGATCAGCGCGAAGGCAACGCGTACACATGCAACTTTTTAAGAGAAGTGAAGGATACAAGGAGCGCCAAAACACTCGTCAGCGAAGTGAAGCTGCAGCCCAGATAAACCAACGATCTGCACAAGTGACCCGCTCCATACGTGATAGCAGAAAGATCTTCTCTCGAACTCGATCTCGTGAGCGTAGTAGTGTTCAGGCCAAAGAGCGTACAAATCGTGGTCGAATAGATTCAGAGCTTGCTGCAAAACGTTCCGCTCGACTCTTCTGTATGAACTATATTGGCTCTACTCGGTCTGACTGTGTAGAAAAAAGAATGGCTGAAATCCTAGAGTTCTAGGAAGAGCTTGTGTATCTCTGTGGTGTTTGTGACTTCTGGATGAAAAGTTCCTGCAAGGATCTTTCCTTGTTTGACCAAAATGGGATCACCGTTATGTGAGGCAAGTACATCTACACTTACTCCGATGTGCGTTATGCGTGGAGCGCGGATGAATGCGACTTTGATGGGATCTTTCACTCCTTGGATCTCGATTTCTGCGTGGAAACTATTGAGCTGCGTGCCGTACGCATTGCGCTCTATTTGGACATTGAGAAGCTTCAATGTCTCTATTGATTCATCATTATCGATGCTTGTAGCAAGGAGTATCGCCCCTGCGCATGTTCCGTAGATTGGCATGCCTGTGTTTACCCTTTCCATGATGGCGGTATCAAATCCATTGATCTTAAGTAGTTTGCTGATGGTAGTGCTCTCACCCCCTGGCAAGATCAGTCGATCGACTTTGGCGAGATCTTTTACTGTTCGTACTTCTATGTGGTGCACATCTAAAGACTGGCAAATAGCACAGTGTTCTGCGAAGTCACCCTGCAAAGCAAGCACACCTACTACCATCCTCTGTCTTGCATACGCGTCTCAAGCACGGGGATCTCCAGTCCTGGCATCGCACCTCCCAGATCAGTCGACACTTCGAGCAGTACCGCAGGGTCTGCAAAGTGTGTGGTTGCGCGAACGATGGCTTTGGCGCGCTCGGCTGGATTGTCGGACCTGAATATTCCAGATCCTACAAATACTCCTTCGGCTCCCATACCCATAAGCAGAGCAGCATCGGCAGGCGTAGCAATACCTCCTGCGACAAATGTCACAACAGGCAAACGTCTTGCTTCGCGGACTCGTTCTAGAGCATCGACAGTTATACGTTCCTTGATGGCAAAGTTTGCGAGCTGGCCATTGTCCATCTCTTCTAGGGAAGCTATCTCCTCCTGAATAAGACGCATGTGGCGAACAGCTTCGACGACATTGCCAGTTCCAGGCTCGCCCTTGGTACGGATCATCGCTGCTCCTTCTTGGATACGACGCAATGCCTCACCAAGGTTCGTTGCTCCACAGACAAATGGCACCTTAAATAACTTCTTGTCGATATGCTTAAATGGATCTGCTGGAGTTAGTACTTCACTTTCATCGATATAGTCTACTGCGAGCTCCTCAAGTATGCGTGCCTCTGCAGTATGCCCTATGCGCACCTTGGCCATCACGGGGATGGTGACTGCGGCCTGTATGGCTGCAATCATCTTGGGGTCGCTCATACGAGCGACTCCACCCTGTTCACGTATGTCAGAGGGGATGCGCTCAAGGGCCATCACAGCGCATGCTCCAGCATCTTCTGCGATACGGGCTTGCTCTGGGTTCATCACATCCATGATGACACCACCTTTGAACATCTTTGCAAAGTCTTGGCCGAGGGTGTTGTGAGCTTCCATTGGTGAGGAGTATAGCGCTGAGTTCTACTCTATTGCTTTAAAATACCTCTTATTTACAGCCCTGGACACTCCTTAGCAATTGCAGGATCTAAGTCTGCTTGGCCGTATTCTTTCTGGAAGTGAGCGGCAAATTGCTTCGCTAGTGTGTCTGCTGCTTCGTCGTAGGATGCTGCATCTGTCCAGGTATTGCGTGTCTGGAGGATGGAGTCATCGACGCTAGGGCAAGATGTTGGAATATCGAGGTGGAAGCGAGCATCGTGAGTGTACTCGACATCTACGATAGATCCATCCAAAGCTGCTGCAGTGACCGCACGAGTGATGGAGATGTCCATACGCTCTCCTGTACCGTATGCGCCGCCAGACCATCCAGTGTTTACGAGGTAGACTTGTGTGCCGTGGCTTTCCATCTTCTCTTTGAGCAAGGCTGCATACTTTGCTGGTGGGCAGGGCATAAACGGTGCACCAAAGAAACGAGAGAATGCTGCCTTAGGTGCTGTGATGCCTTGCTCAGTTCCTGCAAGTTTGCTGGTGTAGCCCATCATGAACCAGAGCATGGCTTGAGAAGGACTCAGCTTTGCGATAGGAGGCAAGATGCCCGCAGCATCTGCAGTGAGAAAGATGATCGTCTTTGGATGTGTGCCAACTTGTCCTTCTTTGACATTGCTAAGGAAGGTGAGTGGGTAAGACGCACGAGAGTTTTCTGCGATGCGTCCGTCGTTGAGGTCGCAAACACCATTTGGATAGACCATAGCATTTTCGATGATACTTCCGTGCTGGTCAAATGGGCGTTTTTTGAATACTGCATCAAAGATCTGAGGCTCTTTACTTGGGTCGAGGTTGATGAGTTTGGCGTAGCAACCGTTTTCGAAGTTGGCGATGCCTTCGTTGCTCCATCCCATCTCGTCATCACCGATGAGTTTACGATCTGGAACATTGGATATCGTTGTCTTTCCTGTACCAGAGAGTCCGAGAAAGAGTGCTGTTGAGCCATCGTTTGCTTCGTTTGCGCTGCAGTGTAGTGGGAGGATCCCGTGTTCTGGGAGGAGGTAGTTCATGACAGTAAACATCATCTTCTTGATGCATCCACAGTATGAAGAGCCATAGATAAGTCCGATACGGCGGTCGAAGTCCATGGCAACGACCTGCTTCTTTCCATATTCTTTGTTGTCGATGTAATCATGTGGGACACAGATGATCGTAAATCCAGCATCTGCAAAGATGCTATCGCTGATGTTGTCTGGCAGTGCGCGGAACATGTTGTCTGCGAAGAGCGTTGAGAGTGCATTGTCTGTGATGAGCTTTGTTGGCATAGCGTAGTCTGCATCTGCTCCAATACATCGATCCAATTCGTATATCCTTTCTTTATTCCTTAGCACTGCAAGAGCATCGCCTAATAGTGAATCGAACAATGCAGGAGTCATGGCTATGCACGCAGCTGCAGTCCAGTCGATGGTATCTGCTGTTTCTTCGTGTCGCACCATGTATGTTTCATTTGGGATACGACCAGTTGAGTGTGCAGGGTTCCACGTCGCAAGTGCTCCAGACTCTGCGATGATGGCATTTCTATGCTCAACAGATTGTGTGATGAGTGACGCACGGTCTAGGTTGGACCGAACATCGTGGTGGCTAGAAAGAAGGGACTGCATGCTAGTTGTGTGCGCTTGTGACTGGAGTGTTGTGCTCATGATTTGTAGAATTGGAAGAAAGTGAGGAGCAAGTGGTGTAGATATTTTCAAAAAGAGAAGGGATCAATTTAGTTGGAAGAGAGGAGTAGGCGATGCGAAGCTTGTTTCCTGTGGCTATCACTCCTGTGTCGTGTTGCTCAAGTAAGGTTTTGCGGACCTCTTCAGCATCGAGAGCATCGTTGAGCTGTACGCACATAAAGTAGCCTGAGTTGAAGGGGAGTGGCGTGAAGAATTCTGCGTATTTGGCTTCATCTAGCACTTCTTTCACGATCTTATAGCGCTTTTTTAGAAGCGTGTACTGCGTGAGCTTTTCTTCGTTGTAGCTTGGAGACTTGTATGTTTCGAGTAGGAGGCTCTGTGAGAGATGGCAGGCGTTTGAGATCGTAGAACGTACGGCTCCAGCGATTTTTGATGCAAATGCATCTGCACACTTCGTAGTCATACCTTTTGCTGCAACAGTGCAAAATCCGATGCGATGACCCCAGACGTAGTCTTCCTTTGTCGCTCCATCGACTTTCACAGCTAGTACGTTCTCATGAAGAGTGGCCAGTGGTGCAAAGATAGACTCGGTATAGACACCATCTTCATAGACGAGTCCGAAGTATGCATCATCGATGATGATAACAAGATGATCTCCCGCTTCTGCACGCTCTTTGATGATGTTGAGTATTTTTTCTACTTCTGCATTCGTTGGTGTGTAGCCCGTAGGGTTGTTTGGGAAGTTGAGTAATAGCACTTTCTTTCCTGTGTCTTGTGAGAGTATGTCTCGGAGACTCTCCGTATCAAATCCGCCATCCGTAAATGTATTGAAGGTCTGCAGCTCAGTTCCATAGACGGTATTGAACATCAGGTTGTAGTTTCCCCAGAAGAGATCTGGAAGGATGAGATTTTCGCCTGGATCAAGAAAGAGATATGCAGCCATGCTCAGACTGTGAGTGAGTCCATTGGTTACAACTGGCATGCTAGTTTCACCTTCGAGGCTAGGGTTCTTTTCGTGGATCATCTCTGCCCATTTTTCACGGAGTGGTTGTTTGCCATAGCTCGATGCGTAAGGGTACACAGCGCTTGGATCCATGTTGATGAGGTGATCCATGGAGGGGAGTCGCATGGGAGTGTTGTCATCATCTAGTGCTATGCCGATCGTTGCATTGAACTTCTTTCCCTTTGCCTCTGCGGTTTGCCCGAGTATGCCACCGCTAGGAAAAAAGACATTTTTTCCACGTACAGACAGAAGCTCGAATAACCTTGGATTGTCCGCAGTTATTTCGTCGTTGAGTTTTTGTGCAAGAGGGTGCAGATTTGATAGTGGAAGTAGATTAAGTACAGGCAGAATAGTGGCAAATTTAGAGGTCGGCAACTTAGTGATGTTCTATCTGATGCTAGGTATAGAATCAGTCTATTCTAAGCGCAAAGATTAGTGTTTATGAAGTGATATTTCTTGCAGAAGCCTTCATTCTTTTCTGAAACATCAGTACTTCGTCGAGCTCAGCAGAAACAAAAGAATGTTCGTCATCTGTGTTCTCACTCGGAGTTATTTGCTAGTGATGTTATGTGCGCTCTATCGACCAAGCTGACCTGCGGGTCACTTGGCACTCCTCGCTAGATGATCCTCCTATCGTAACTCCTCGTTCAGACAAGGGACAGATGACAAGAGAAGCAGCGTTGCGGCACTGCCTTACTTTAGCGCAGTAGAGGATCTATAGAAGTCATGTATGCGCGGATGCGAACGTCGTTACTAAAGCGCATGGTTCGAACGACGAGAGCGGAGAGCTCTGTTCGAAGCATCGGTTGATCTGGTCTGTAGTTCTCTGTTTTTTGAATAATGTTATTCCCAACTGCAAAGCTGACATAGGGGTGATACCATTCGCCGTCTTTGAGATCTTTGAAGGGAAGGGGCTTTGGCTTGTATCCATCGGGGATAGCTTTGGATGCTCGTAGCAGGATCGCTAGTGCCTCTAGTCGGTTTACCGCTTCATCAGGTCGTACTGTGCCATCATTGTATCCTCGTACGATGTTATGCTCTGCGGCGGTGTAGAATAATCGAGAGAGTTCGCTGTCATTGTCTTTAGCAAGATCTCTAAATGGGGCAGTGTCGTCGGAGATAATGTCGTTCTTTGGATTGCAGTTTCCAATGAGTGCCATATGGACGATGTCTTCTCGTGTAGCAGGAAGCTCTGCTGCTACCCCTCTATCGGGGATCATATAGTCCATAGTCGTTCCGAGGAATGTTCGTTGGAGAGCAGACACATATGGTTGAGCCCAATGGTGATCTGGCAGGCTGATTCGTACCCCTGTGCGATCGAGATTGTATGCGAGACAGGGGACGATGTTTGGGTCACGTTCATTACATGTACTCTCTTCTTCTACAATCATCGACCCAACAAGTGGTGTAGGAGTGTATGCGTATTCTTGGCTTCTAAATTCTTGTGAGTCGAGATCTAGCTGTTGCATATAGCTAAAGACAGCAGGGTTTGGATTTATAGCCATGATGCTTATAAGCATGTTACTCATCTCGCTTCTCGTCATAGTGCCAAAGGGGTCGAAGTCCTGTGAGACAATGCGGTTCGCTACTGCGAAGTTCACGTAGTCATCGAACCAGTGTTCTTTTGTGACGAAGCTGTACCCTTCTGGTAGTGCATTTGCAGCACGAAGGAAGAACGCAAGTGTCTCTGCATTGGATGACTGATCAAATGGTCTCACAGTGCCGTCTTCAAAACCCTTTACAATAGCAAACTCGGATGCTGAGTAGACCACTTCTGCAGTAAATGTATCGAGGTCTGACCCTTCGCCATCAAGAACGTCTTTAAAATTTCTACCGGTTTGCGTTGCCCCTGTTTTGATAGGCAGGCAGTTACTCAGTAGTGCGAGCTTAATGACTTCTAGTCTTGAGCTTCCTCTGTTTGGCTCGAAAGGAAACTCTCCTTCACGGTACTTTTCTTGTTGCTTTCCAGATGAGTGGTTTCCGCTCCCACTAACGATAAAGTCACCATGCTCTACGATCTTTGTTTTACGTAGTGCCTCTATTACATTGCGATACGGGTCATCTTCTATATCTGTAAATGTCACAGGGCGATCGGGATGGAACGAAAAGCATGATGTATTACTGTCTATCGCTAAGGCTAAGCGGTGTTCATCGTCAAGAGGACAGTTGTACGCATCGGTATCTGGTCCTCCAAAACCACCAAGTTCGTTACTGAAGGTTAGACTGTTTTCTTGCGTGCCACCTATACCACCTCCGCCACCCGATTCACCACCACTATTTCCACCTGAGTCACCTCCCGTTGTTCCTCCGCCACCACCTCCATTTCCACCACCACCTCCAGATGACTCTGGGGGTATGGTTACTGATGCATTGCTGAGGGTGGCTGAGTCGTTGTTTTCGTTATTATCTCCTTGGGTATCGACGGATGCTGAGAATGTTACCGATGGTAGCGCAGCACTAGTCACAAGTGTATTGATCGAAATGCTTGGTAGAGATGCTCCACTCGCTAGTGGTCCTTGGTGTGTACACGTCACCGTTTGGTTTGCTGTGGTACAGGTAAATCCATCTCCACTTGCACCGAGGACTATGAGACCAACAGGCACGGGCACAGTCACGGTAATGGTATTGATGGTGGCACCATCGCCTATGTTGCTTACTTGCACACCAAAGGATGCATTGCTTCCAACAACAATACTCGACGGTGGAGCAATAGATACCGTCAAATCAGCAAGAGAGTAGAGATAGGTGATAGACACATCGACTCCAGCTATAGATGTAGATCGTGTTTTTAGATTTCCTGCACCACTAAAGCTTGTCTAAGCTGTTGCAGTGATGGGTAGATCTATAAGTCCGATGCCTGTAAAGAGTATTGCGTCTATATCACTAAGACTGATATCACGTGTCTCTGGGTCGTCGGAACTAAAGGTGTGGGTATTTTCAGATGTTCCTCCATAATCTACAGATCCGTCGTAGGCAGTAAAATCATCTCGTCTTTCGAGAGAAGGTGAGTGGGTGAATAGGCGAGAGAGATTTGGTCGCAGTACACTGATGTACGTATTGATACCCGACAGTACAGTGGCTTCTTTTACATCGAGACTTTCTACCTCTAGGGTCCAGTCTGTCTTGGATTGCATCGTGATGCGTAGGCCCGTGAGTACTCCACGCTCATTGAACTTTGGCAATGTGATGGACCCTGTCCAGTTTGTAGGCTGTTTTGCTATAGATTGACTAGCGGAGAAGAGATTTTCTGCCTCCACGGAGTGGGGGATAAGAAGCACAATGAGAGCTACTATAATTATATATAGGCGAAGCATACGTTTATGGTATCGAAATCACTTCTTTTCACCTATTGATTCTGAACGCTCTGACGTTGTCATTCTATGTGATTCGTGGTCTAAGCATGAATGTAATAATTATTCGTATTTTGTAAATTACCTGCTCTACTCCTTGGCACTTTAGGCCAGATCACGGTATTATCTGGTTCGTCTTTCACATAAGCGGGCGTCGTATAATGGTTTTTACCCCAGCCTTCCAAGCTGGTGATGGCGGTTCGATTCCGCTCGCCCGCTCCAAAAAATTGATTTTTAGTAGTTTAATGCTATAATATAAAAAATACATCTGCACAATATTTATGCCTCCTGAAAGACCAATTGCCGATCATAGTGAACGCCAAAAAAATGCAAAACAGGAATTGGAGCAATTCCTCGAAATAGCAGAACAGTTGAATAAAGCTATCTATCTTGCGAAGGAAGCATACGATGGATTGAAAGGG
>JAQBVR010000026.1 GCA_027623015.1 bacterium
CGCCAAGCGCAGTGCAGCGACTTTTTTTGGTGGAAGTTTAAGTATCATCAGATCTAACTCATGTCGTGCCACTTACTTCTTGACCATATTTTTATTCTGCAATGTACGTAAGGAATTTTTGATATTCTTTTTTGTAGAAGCATTAAGACAGTCATGTATCCATTCCTCCTGAACACAGTTTTCACGTCCAAAGATCGCCTCTAACGTATCCCCATCATGCAACTCAGTACTGAGAGGGTGGTTTCTCCCGTTAACCCTCACCTTCTTTAATTTAGAAAATCGATTTGGGTATATGTGATGAACAAAATCAAGCGCAGTAACAGGGCTTTTGAGGTGGTAGAGATTGTTTTTTGAATCAAAAACTGCAATACGATCTTCCCTAAAGTAATTTCGCAGTGCGGATTCAAACTGTTCAGGACTGCGAGCTTCTTCTCGTATCCTCTCAAGATTGCGAAATAGATCTACTCGTGCCCCATTTGCATTCATTGCATACAATACATTTTTGTACTCACTATGAGCAGCGACTCCGTACTCACATATCTGATGCATCTGTAAAGTGCGAATCTGAATCTCCATTGGCTGCTCTGTCACACCAGGCAGTGGATAGACAACAGAGTGTATGGAACGGTATCCGTTTTCCTTCGGGGCGCCAATGTAATCTTTCAATTTGCCAGGAATAGGGTGCATAACAGAATTGACAACCGCCAGTGTCAAATAACAATCGGTAGGTTTCTCTACTATGATGCGAAGAGCCAATCTGTCTGTTAATTTCTCAAACGCTCTTTCTTTCAATACCATCTTGCGATAGGTGGAATACAGAGCCTTCACTCTTTGTTGAATGTCGCACTCTATACCCTGATCCTGTATTTTTTGCTTCAATAATTTTGCCGTATGGCTCAAGCATGTCTCATCAAGTTTCTGATAAAGTTGGAACTGTTTCTCCAGTCTTTCCGTTATTTCAGGTTGCAGAATACGGAAGCAAATATCTTCCATCTCGTATCTCCAAGCATCCATTCCGAGTCTCCCCGCAATAGCCGTATACATGTGCAAAGTTTCATTAGCAATTTGCTGTCTCAGTGCAGGAGTAAATTGATCTAAATTTCGCACATCATTGAGGCGATGTGCCATACGCAATGGCAACAAGCGTGAATCTTCGAGAAGGGAATCAATAAAGTAATCAAGATCTTCGGTATCCTTATCAATGTGTAAACGCCTCAGATCATGCATTTGCTGAACAAGAGAGCGCTCTTCTGTAGTAAGAGGAGATTTCTTCAGTAGGTTCTTGCCATCTGGATGCACGAGAAGATCATGCAGCATCGCAACTCTGAGCAGAGATGGATCTGTGCAGCATTCCTTGAGTGTCAGTGCCACCTCACACCCATGTTGTGCATAGCTCTCACCTGTACGACGATGCAAATCTGAAATATGCTCGCTAGCAAAACGACACACCTCTTGGATTTTTTTCTTTCCATGCAATGAAATATCTTTGTATATATGTGATGAGCAGGCTAGTTGTGACACAGGTATACTCTATGTCTATAGCCTGAGTAGTGCAATGGAACTACCTTTTCTCATCAACAAATTCTTGAAGGCGAGGGTTTTTTGACAGTCTCCTTTCTACTACTCCAATGTACTGTTTTACTTGCGATGTGCTTGCTCCTATTGCTTCTCCAATTTCTTGTGGGTTCATGGGATCACCATCTTCATCCTCCTCTTCGCAATCTCCAAAAGCTTCGCTACTTCTTCGTGACGCTTTTCGATTGCCTTGCGCTTCATGTTTCTGCGCTTTGCAAGACTCAGTTGAATTTCTGCATAGCGCTTCTCTAAGCTAAATTGCAGATTTAAGCTCGAAACAGACATCACCTATTCTTTTTGGAGTCATGATTTCCCTCACAATCCTACTCCCAACAATCACTCCGTCCGCACCTGCGTTCACAGTTGCCCTTACTTGCTCTGGCGAATTGATGCCGAAGCCAACAAAGAGAGGCAGGTTTGTGTGCTTTCTGGTTATCTCGAGAATTTCTCGAACATTCTGTTCAAGCACAGCATTTTCCACGCCCGTTATGCCAACGTAGGAGACAACATACAAGTATCCTTCTGCGATCTCTGCAATCTGTTCCATGCGTTCATCAGTCGTCAGTTCGCTCACGAGCATGACGGGAGCAATGCCGTGTTTCTTGGCTACTGGAACGACTTCATTGGCGTGTTCCAGAGGTAGGTCTGCAATCAGCACAGAGTTCACTCCTACTTCCGCACAGTCTGCGTAGAACTTCTCAACACCTCGTTGCAGCACGAGATTGTAGTACACCAGAAGTCCAATAGGGATGTCCGTGAAGCTGCGCACTTCTTTCAGGATGTCGAAACAGTCATCGATGCAAATTCCTGACGTGAGCGCTCTTGTGTCTGCGGCTTGGATGACGGGTCCATCCGCAGGCGGATCACTAAACGGCAAACCAAGCTCCAGTGCATCAGCACCGTTCTCTACGAGCGTTTTGATGATCTTAGGAGACTTCTCCTTGTTTGGATCACCGAGGACCACAAAGGGAATGAAAAGTGGCTTGCCCTTCTTTTCTCGTGCCGACTGATAGGGGTTGTTATTCATGATTCTTGAGGTAAGAAATGATGTGATCAAGGTCTTTGTCTCCTCTACCCGAAAGGTTTACAAGTAGTATGTCTTCCTGCTTTAGGGAAGTTGCTATTTGCTTTATTGCAGCAATAGCATGTGCTGGCTCAAGAGCAGGAATGATCCCTTCCTTCTTTGTGAGCATGAGGAATGCTTCTACAGCATCCTTATCAGTCACAGCAATGTATTGCACTCTGCTGCTGTCTTTAAGTGCGCTGTGCTCTGGTCCAACTCCTGGATAGTCCAATCCTGCAGAGATGCTATGTGCTTCTTGAATCTGTCCGTCAGAGTCCTGTAAGCAATAGCTATAGGAACCATGGAGTGAACCAGGTCTTCCTTCACAGAGTGCAGCCCCGTGCTTACCTGTCGCAATTCCTTCTCCTGCAGGTTCCACGCCCACAAGCTTTACGTTCTTGTCGTCGAGGAAAGCTCTGAAGATGCCGATCGCATTACTTCCACCTCCTACACATGCGCAAACAGTGTGTGGCAGCTTTCCATACCGTTCTAGACACTGCGCTCTTGCTTCCTCTCCAATGACTTTCTGGAAGAAGGCAACAAGCTCTGGAAATGGGTGCGGTCCAGCTACTGTTCCGAAAACGTAGTATGTTGAGCTGCTATGTGCAGTCCAGTAACGCATCGCTTCGTTAATCGCATCTTTGAGTGACTTAGAGCCCGATTCTACAGGGATCACCTCAGCGCCAAAGAGTTCCATACGTTGCACGTTAGGTCTCTGCCTCTCGATGTCCTTTGAGCCCATAAAAATCTTTATAGGAATATTGAAGAGAGCCCCAACCATAGCCGTTGCCACTCCATGCTGACCTGCTCCTGTCTCGGCTATCAACTCAGTCTTGCCCATGCGCTGTGCAAGGAGTGCCTGCCCGATGACATTGTTCGTCTTGTGAGCACCTCCATGGAGTAAATCTTCACGTTTCAATACCACAGTACAACCAAGTTCTTTACTCAGTGTAGGCAATTCTGTAATTGGAGTCGGGCGTCCTGCAAAATCTTTAAGGAGTGTATGAAACTCCTCAAGGAACTCGGGGTCGTCCTTGTACTGAAGAAATGCTGCCTCTACCTCACTGAGAACTGGGATGAGAAGTTCCGAGACATAGCAACCGCCGTACATGCCAAATTTGCCTAAATTTTTCATGAGAGTGCTTGGAAGAAAGCGAGCATGCGATTCGCATTTTTTTTACCAGGTTCAGATTCGATGCCACGAGCACAGTCCACAGCGAATGGTTGTATGCGATCTACTACTGGTCGTACATTTCCAGGGGTTAAGCCCCCTGCTAGAAAGAGTTTTGATCTGATATCCACTGGAAATCCTGCAATTGCTTCGAAATCTGCTTCGCTTTGACCGTTCGCTTTATCAATAAGAATGTAAGGGCAATGCTGCAGAAATGCTTCTGCGGTTTCTTTATCTGGTATTCCACGGAATGCTTGAATAACTGGCTTAGAAAGATGTTGGATGCGATCAATACTTGGTTCTCCGTGTAATTGTATGTAATCCAGATCCACTTCCTTCACGTAGTTCTCTATTTCTTCATTGGAGTGATTCATAAAGACACCAACGGTCTTTGATTTTGAAACATGTGTTCTCAGTTCTTTGGCTGAGTACATTGAAACTGATCGAGGTGATGAGTCCACAAAAATAAATCCAATAAAGTCCACGCCAAGATCTTCAGCGTGAGCAATATCTTCCTCACATGTCATGCCACAGAATTTTACTTTTGTTTTCATAAGAGAGGATGGGAAACAAGTGCAGCTGTACCAATCAGAAAGCCATCGACATACTGTTCGAGTCGTTGTATATCCTTTTGACCAGATACACCACTCTCAGAGAGAAGGAGATGTTCTGGGAAACGTTCTCTGACCTTTGGAGCCAATTCCTCTGTTGTAGATAGATCTATGTCCAATGTCTTTAAATCACGATTATTGATACCGAGGATTAGTTGATCTGGTGAAAGGGAAGGAACTTTTTCTAAGTCTCCAACATTATGCATTTCAAAGAGAACTTCCATACCAAGAATCACTGCCTCATCAGCAAGACTTTGAACTTCATCTTTACTAAGCAAAGCTCCGATAAGAAGAACAGCATCTGCACCGCAGGATCGAGCCATCCGAATCTGTACAGGGTCGATAATGAACTCTTTCGCAAGAATCGGTAGTGTAGTCATACTTCGTACATCAGAGAGCAGATCGTATCCACCTCCGAAATCAATCTCATCACAGAGTACAGAAATACCTGCAGCTGTCTTGTTATACTCTTCTACAAGAGAAGGGATATTCTTACGGTCAATGAGTTCTCCTGCAGAAGGAGACTTGGGCTTCACTTCCAAGATAAGCGATAGCTTCTTCAAACGGAGAGATTTAATCAGTGAGAGATTACTTTGAGTTAGTTCTGTTATCGGCTTCATGTAAGTAATCTCTTCTTTCTTTCTGCCTGCTATGGATTGAAGGAAGTTCATGATAGGTCGTTGGAACACTGAACGTATTGATCAACAAGTTGAGAGACCTTACCTGAATGCAAAGTTTCACTCGCAAGGGTAAATGCATCATCTATTGAAGAAACAAGATCCGTAAGGAGTAGTGCATGTGCTGAGTTCACAAGAATCAAGTTTCTCAAAGCTTTTATACCTTTACCCTTTGCAAGGCTCAAAAATACTTCTGCATTCTCTTTAGGGCTTCCTCCTTCGATTTCAGAGATATTGCAGAGCGTAAATCCTGCCTCTTCAGGAGAAAATATAGACTCCTTTATTCCATCAACATGCACAGTTCTTACTGTGGTATCTGCACAAATACTGACTTCATCAAGTCCATCATGACCTGTAACAACGATGGAACCATATGAGCCTAGTTGTTTAAGAGATTGTGCAATGATTTCTGCATCAGGCTGGCTTCCTGTTCCAATCATCTGGTGCTGCACACCAGCTGGATTGCATAGTGGTCCCAATAGATTGAATAAAGACTTCTTTCCGTGCTTCTTACGCAAAGGAGCAATATACTTCAATGCAGGGTGATGTATTGGTGCGAAGAGAAAAGCTATATCAAGTTCTTTAAAAATACTTTGCTCTTGCTCTGGTGTAAGTTCGGTCTTTATCTGAAGTTGGTCAAGAAGATCAAAACATCCACAGTTACCACTGGCGCTTCGGTTGCCATGTTTGGCGACCTTGCCTCCACAGGCTGCAACAATAAATGCTGTGAGCGTGGAAGTATTGACCGTTTTCTTTCCACTGCCACCTGTACCACAGGTATCAATTGCATCCTTGGAAAGATGAACAGGAATCATTTTCTCCCTTAAAGCATTTACACCTTCAGCAAGAATCTCAGGTGTGACCTTTTGAGATACAAGATCATTGAAATGTTGTTCTCGTTCTTCATCTCGCAATTCTTCTGAGATAAGTGCAGAGACCAAGTCGTATGCCGATAGCTTCGGGATGGACTGTGTCATGATTGTATTGGGAACTCCTTGTACAAACGCTGTTTCAAATACAAATCTGCAAGGACGATGGCAACCATCGCTTCGAGTACTGGAATCACCCTTGGAACAATGCAGGGGTCATGGCGACCTCTTTTAGCGACTTCACCCAGAGAACTTGGTGGCTTCACGCTGACATGCATGACGAGGTCTTCTCCAGTTGATATTCCTCCAAGGATGCCACCAAAATGCTTTTGGTCTGATATATAGTCCACCCCCTTCATTCCTGCGACTTCGAATCCTGCTCCGAAACTAAATCCTGTCACGGCGCCAATACTTAGTGCTGCATCTGCGAGCTTTGCTTTTAGCTTGGAAAAAACAGGATCTCCAAGAGAAGGAGGTGTACCGAGAACACGTACTTCTATCAAACCACCAGTTGAATTGTATTCTTCTTTTATTGCAGTAACGTACTCCTCCATTTCCTTTGCGATTGTAGGGTCAGCACATCGCACCATGTTATCTTCAATGGTGTCTGGTGTAAATTCCTGTGCTTCATGGGGTCCGATCTTCGTTGTGTGACCGATGATTTTCACATCACTCGGAAGAATCTTTCGTGCCACTACACCTGCAATCACTCGCGCAACTGTCTCACGACCAGAAGATCTGCCACCTCCACGGTGATCACGATGACCGTATTTGTCTGCATACGTTTCATCTGCATGCCCAGGACGAAATGCCTTACGGAGGAGTTCATAGTCCTCTGGACGTGCATCTTGGTTTCGCACAATAACGGTAATTGGCATACCTGTCGTTTTGCCTTCGAAGACACCAGAGAGAATTTCGGGTTTGTCCTCTTCTTTTCGTGCGCTCGTGATTGCACTCTGACCTGGGCGCCTACGACGAAGCTCGGGGACAATGTCTTCTTCAGAAAGTGGTATGCCTACGGGGCATCCATCGATGACAACACCGAGTGCAGGTCCATGTGATTCGCCGAAAGTGGTGATACGGAAAAGATCTCCGAAGCTATTGCTTGCCATGATGAAGAATGGAAGAAGTAATTTCTTTTATGGACTGGCTTGTAGGTTCCTTTCCTGTAAAGAGTCGAAACTGTGCAATTGCTTGGTGCAGTAGCATTGGTAGCCCGTCGTAGATTGTGTAGCCTGCTTTCTTTGCCTCAGCCTGAAACTCCGTAACGCATCCGTAACGCAAATCTATAGCGTGAGCACCTTCTTTGGCTTTTGGAAGCTGTAGAGCCGTATTTCCTGAGATCGCATTGATAATGACATCTGGCTTGGACGACGAAATACCTGAAAGATCACTACTCTGAATATCAAATGTTGAAGCGAGTGACTCTCTAGCTTTCTTATTTCTAGCAAAGAGCCGAATGTCTTTAATGCCACTGAGTTGGCATGTTTCAATTACTGAAGGTACGACTCCACCAGAGCCAAGAATAGCCACAGAATGAGACTCCTTTAAAAATGGATAACCTTCGAAAAGCCCGTGTGTGTCTCTGGCGTATCCAACATATTCCGCACCCTCTCGCACCACAGTATTTACTGTGCCAAGCTTCTCTACTCCTTCGTCAACTCGATCCAGTTTAGGAATGATCGACTGCTTGAAGGGTGATGTCACCGAAAACCCAGCTACACCTTGAGCTTTTAGACTGTCATAAGCATCATCTAGGTCATCTGTAAGAAACAGTGTGTACAGAGCATCAATGTCATTCTGTTCAAAGAGTGTGTTGTGAATCAAGGGACTGAGACTCTGTGTATTTAAACTTCCCAACAATCCAAATACCTGTGGTTTATTGCAGTGAGCTGTCAATTTGTGAACTGCGAGTGGAATCTGTCCACGTATAATCTCTTCGCCATCATCGAGATATGTATACGTCAGATAATTTCGAAATGGTGAAAATATGCGATTGCAGTATGCTTTTCTCCCCATTCCAAGTATCACCAATTTCTCATCACGGGGAAGTACTTCGTAAATATCACTGAGAGTCTGTATATCTGCATACGACTGTATCGTTGTTGCTATCTTGATGACATCTGCACCTTCGTTTCTACATTGCTCAATGAGAGATAATAGCTCCTGTACAGACGGTGTCTTATTGTAGTTGTGAAAGCTACTAATGAGCTCGACATCTGCTGGAAGCTCCATATCTTCTCCTTGTTCAAGATCTATGTATGTCGGTTTGAAACGCTGTAGCAATGCATTCCCTTTGTAACGAGGAGCAATAATTATCGGAAGTGGACTCTCAAATGCAAGAACATTCGGTGTCAGATCGCCACGAATTTCCAACAGGTCTACACCGGCATCTTTAGCTCGCTCTGCAAAAGAAGTAGGATCAACAGCAGCCGTTTGTGGCAGGGTTACAACGAACATAGCGATGAGAGTAACTTGATAGCATCTGCGGTTGACCGAGATTCACTGATAGAGAAAGTCGCAATGCTACGGTACAGAGGGGTTCTTTTCTTTAGAATGAGAGGAACTTCCTTCTCGAGTGAGAGCTTTGTTAGAGGTGGTCTATTGCTTTTCTTTAGACGATCGATAATTTCAGATGTCTTAGCCTCTAGATGAATCACAATTGCCTCATCTTTCAAACGTTCTCTCGTACGACGTGACTCAATCGCACCTCCACCTAGTGCGATAACAGATCGAGACTGCAGGTATTCCTGAATAATGCGTTCTTCTTCCTTTCGAAATTCTTTGAATCCGTTCTGATCTACAAATGCACGAAGGTTGCCATACTTCTTTACAAAGACACGATCAGTATCAATATTCTTCAATTTCAGTTCCAATGAGAGCTTCTTACCAAGAGTACTTTTGCCAACTCCACGCATACCAACGATAGCAATGGTGCGGGAAGATTTATGCAGGCTTTTAAGATCATTGAAGAAGTTAGGATAGCTTTTGCTAACACAATCAGGATTTTTTATACGAATACTACGATGCAGTGAAGCAAGAATTGCAAAACAAAATACCATCCTATGATCGTCGTGTGGATCTAGCAGAGCAGCTTTCAGCTTTGTGCATCCATGGATAACTAGCCCATCTTCAGACTCATGAATATCAATACCAACCTTCTTCAGTTCCTTAGTGAGCACAGCAAGACGATCACACTCCTTGTAGCGCAAGTTAGCAGCACCAGTGATCTTTGTAGTTCCATCTCGAAATGCAGCAAGTACTGCAATGTTCATCACTTGATCTTGAAGATCTGAACAGTTGATAGTCACGGGTCCTTTTCGTCTCATTTTCTTGATAACAAGAGGAAGCTTTACATCCGCTTGTAGAGACAAAGGGTCGAGATTGGTGAATCGAACTCGACTCGAACTTAATTCTGCAAGAACAAGAAATGCTCCTGCTGCACTGTGGTCACCTTCGATGACGTAATTCTTTTTCTTCTTCTTGAAGTCTCTCAGTACCTTCTCCGTCAGAGTGATATAGGGCTTAGATGTCTTTGCACCACTGGTTTTGATCAAGAGACCTTTAGGAAGAGCAGATTTTATTAATAACAAAGCACTGAGGAATTGACTGCTCTTACTGACATCAATGTGTGCAGCACCACCCTCAATGACTTCATCACCGACAAGGACAGGAGGGCACCCGTGAGTATCTTGGATAGTAGCTCCTAACTCTCTAAGAGCACCAGTTAGATCACCAATAGGACGTTTTAACATATGTTTGTCTCCAGTTATCTTAAAGGAACCAGGTACGACACATGCAAGTGCAGTGAGGAATCGCAGAGTAGTCCCTGCGTTACCGCAATGAAGTATGGCTGTGTTTGTTTTCTGCTTCTTTGGAATGCTACCTCGGATGGAGAGTATTCCCTTCTTTCTATCTGTATACCGAATAGCAAAACCCATCTTCTGTAAGTTGTTTATGAGCAGAGTGACATCATCACAGGGAGTGGCATTTTCTATGATCGTAGTTCCTTTTGTAAGACACGCTGCAATAATAGCTCGATTTGCATGAGACTTAGAACCAGGCATAGTTAGTACTGCATCAAATGGTAATCGCAGTGGTGCCAATGATCGTGGAGTAGTACTCATGAGAATTGTAGTTCGAAAGAGTTAGTATCAAGCTCCATTACAGTTCCTTCCCCAATACGCTTAGGTGCTGCGAAGCGTAGTGAAGAAGAAATTGCTTTCTTGTCATGTTTCATTGCCTCAAGAATCTCTCGGGCTGAATACTGCTGAGGTAGTTTCGTTGGCATATCAATACGCTCTAGCAGTCGAATAACTCGGTCTGCATCTTCAGAATCTGTTAGCTGCATTTCACATGCCATACCAATGCTGACAGCCTTGCCATGCGATAGCGTGAATTTTAAAAGTACCTCCAATGCATGCCCTACAGTGTGACCAAAATTGAGCAGTAGCCTCTTACCTGTATCTTTTTCATCTTCCTCTACGGAGACAGCTTTCAACTGAATTGCCCTTTGAATACAAGAAGTGAGAGTAGGTCTATCGCGTAATATGATGTCCTCTATATTGCTCTCGAGCTCTTCAAAGAACTCTTTATCCATGATTGCTGCAATCTTGATAATTTCTACAAGCCCCTCACAGAACTGTTCTTTTGGAAGAGTGCTGAGAGTATCGGTATCGACGATCACTGATCGTGGATGATGGAAGTGTCCAACGATGTTCTTGGCTGCGCCGATGTCCACTCCCGTTTTTCCTCCAACGGAAGCATCCACCATACCAAGTACGGTAGTTGGTATATTGATGTGGCCAATACCTCGCATGTAACTACTTGCTACAAAGCCTCCAAGATCAGTGACCATACCACCTCCTAGACAAATAAGGAGTGATTGACGATTGATACCTCTTGCAAGAAGCTCAGAAGTAATTCTTTCAGCTTCACTCATTGTCTTTGATGATTCTCCACTCTTTATGGGAATCATGATTTCAATATCCAACTTCTCTGCCAAGCCTTGTACTGCCTCGTCATATAAAAGTGCAACAGAGTCAAATAGTCCAAGGTTAGCGATCACTGTAGGCAACTCTTTCAATACCCCCTCTCCTATCAACACGGAGTAAGTGGGATTCTTTGTAGCCGGAATATTGATGGATACAGTGTTCATATTTACGTGAGGGATTTGTGCATCGCAGTAGAAACCATTTCCATATCCTCCATACAGGCTTTGAGTTGTTCGAGATTCAGTGATTGTTTTCCATCTGAAAGAGCTTCTTCAGGGTGTGGATGAGCTTCCATGATAAGACCATCACATCCCATAGCGATTGAGGCACGAGCGTAATCAGCAATATAGTTTGCATTTCCTGCAGCGTGACTCGGGTCAACAATAATAGGTAGATGTGTCATCTTCCGAAGCGGTGGAATAGACCCCAAAGAAAGAGTGAAACGGACATCGTTCTCGAATGTCCTAATACCCCGCTCGCACAAGATGACGTTCTCATTACCATTTGCGAGAATGTGTTCAGCTGCAAGGAGTAGCTCCTCCAATGTGGCGGATAATCCTCTCTTAAGCAGAACGGGCTTTGTTGATTTACCCACACGACGTAGAAGGTCATAGTTCTGCATGTTCCGTGCTCCGATCTGAATCATGTCACAGTACTCTTCGATCATTTCTACTTGTTCTGGGGACATTGCTTCAGTAATGGTCGCAAGATCATATTTGTCTGCTGCATCCCTTAATAGCTTCAGCCCCTGTTCACCAAGACCTTGGAAGCAGTAGGGTCCCGTTCTCGGTTTAAATGCTCCACCTCGTAAAATGCTGATGCCACACTCCTTCACCATGGCAGCAGACTCATCCATTTGAGCTGCAGATTCAATTGAGCAAGGACCTGAGATAACAACAACTTGGTTTTTAGAACCAATGACACAACCTGGTCTAATAGTTATTTCAGTACGATCTTTGGCTTCCTTGGAAGCGAGAAGATACGGTTTGCTCCCTGTAGTTTTACCAAGCTTTAAAGAAGTACGCTGTTTGCTCTTTATTCCTAAGAAGTTTTTAAGAATATCTTTTCCGCTAGGAGTGCCAATGGATTCAGGATGGAATTGAATTCCATACAGTGGAAAGTTTGTATGCTCCATGGCCATGATCACACCATCATCGCTCATTGCAGTAATCGAAAGCTCGGCTGGCACTGTCTCTTCTTCTATGGAGAGCGAGTGGTATCGCATTGCCTCTATGGTCTTTTTTAAACCAGAAAAGAGTGGACTCTCTTTAAGGATAACCTTTGAAGCTTTTCCGTGATACGGTTCTGATGCACCCGATACTGTTGCTCCGAAGTGTTTACCAAGCGTCTGGTGTCCGAGGCAAACACCAAGCAGAGGAATATTATGTTCAGCGCAGTAATCAATTAACTCCTCTGATATACCAATATCTCTTTTAGTGTAGGGATTGCCAGGCCCAGGACTGATAACAACATGTGTGACACCGAGTCTTCGAACATCATCAATGTCGATTTTATCGTTGCGAACTGTGACGGGATTTCCGCCTAGTTCTCCCACGTACTGTTCTAAGTTGTAGGTGAAAGAGTCGTAGTTGTCGAGGATGAGAGTCTTCATGATGCATGGGGGGATTTCTTGGCAAGAGCAACAGCTGCTATACAACTACGTGCCTTGTGTAAACATTCGTTATCTTCCAATTCAGGAATGCTATCTTTTACGATTCCAGCTCCTACGCGGAGGCTTATCTTGTTATTCTGGAAAAGCATTGTTCGGATCGTGATTGCAAAGTCCACATTGCCTGACAAATCTATGTAACCAAACGCTCCTCCGTAAATACCTCGTGGAGCCTTCTCTAAATCTCGAATAATCTCCATAGCACGTACCTTTGGTGCTCCTGTAACCGTTCCTTCAGGGAAGACAGATCGAACGACATCCAATGATGTCAGCTCGGATTTTTTCTGTGCTTCGATATCTGAAACGATGTGATACACATGTGCGTACTGTTCTATATGGAATGGGTCTTTGACCTTCACTGAGCCGATCTTTGCTACTCGACCTACGTCATTTCGACCAAGATCCACAAGCATTTGATGTTCACAGCGCTCCTTCTCGTCACTGAGTAATTCTTCCTGCATACGCTTGTCTTCTTCTTTGTTGCCAGTCCGCCTCCTAGTACCTGCAATTGGTCGATAGAGAATATGATCTCCATCAACACGAACAAGAGTTTCTGGAGATGCGCCGACAATTGTTCTTTCTGGTGTTTGGAAATAATACATATAGGGTGATGGATTCAGTTTTCGTAGTTGTTCATACACAAGATTCGGAGCAATGCTGTTATCCATTACGATTTCCTGACTCAGAACAACCTGGAATGCTTCTCCTGCGTGGATAGCTTCTTTAATCTTCTCAACACGACTGCAGTACTCCTCTCGTGTAGTTGTGCGCAACGGTTCTATTTCTTCAAGTGTTGGTAGTGGTAGTGATAGATCATGTTGCGCATCTTTATCTCTCGCGTCATCAAAGAAAGGAGATGAGTGAATAGCCTTTTCGATTGCCTCCATGTCTTCTTTCGAGTCTTTGTGTGTGATGACTATAACTTCTTGATTGTTGTGATCTATTTTCAGAAGAACTTCGGGAAGCACAAAGACTGCATCTGGAATAGATGCATCTGGCTCCAATTCAATATCTTCAAACTGTCTTGCAGCTTCATAGCTCAGAAAGCCAATGTATCCCATACGAAGCCTCTCTCCTTCCTCCCCTGCATTAATCGTATTACTGAATATAGACAGAGCATCTGGTACTTTCCCGTCTGGTACATACTTTGATCCACAAATCTCTCCATTCTGGACGGTTAGTACATCTCTTGCACCAATTGATACAAATGAGAAGTCATTCGTTCCCTGTCTCTGCCCAGATTCCAGCAATGCACAGTAGTCGCGATTGATGCCCAGCTCTCGAAGTAAAAAGAGTGGATCACAGTGTTTTGGCCGGAGAGTTATAGAATTAAGTGAGAATTGCATCGTAAGGAGTGAAATATATACAAAAAGACCTTCCCGCTAGAGGAAGGGCTACATTACAGATTCAGTGCGCCCTTACCGCTGAGCGGATATCTTGCGAACCTGCCACCAGGTAAGCCGATTAGGGGTGCTGTACTTTTGCAACGGTACAATGGTACACTGGTCTATAGACCTATGCAAGACTTTTTTATGACCATTCCTCCAAAGCATTACAGGGAGCTCTATGAGCTATTTGCTGCGCTAAATAGCGAAAAGGAAGCTGCTGACTTTCTAAAAGACATCCTGACACCACAGGAGCTAGATTCTGTAGTAGAGAGGTGGCAAGAAGTTCAACTGCTTGCACAGGGTGTACCTCAGCGAAAGATTGCAGAGCAGTTGGGAATCAGTATATCGAAGATCACACGAGGTTCACGGGCTTTGCAGTACGGGACTGGTGGCCTAAAGAGGATGCTGAAGAAAATGAAGAAACCGATCAATATTGCAATCTGATCTACTACTCCCTGCCAAGATTACTGTCCAAGTGCTAACCTTCCTTCCTTCAGCACCAATCTCTCATTAAAACTCCGCAGTACATTGCTCTTCTCCAGACTGGACCCCTCCCGAAAAACCCCAATCAAA
>JAQBVR010000027.1 GCA_027623015.1 bacterium
ATTAGTGTCAATATTCTACTGTAACTAACAAAAATACGATGCATCCTCCCAGATAACATCGTAGCGTAGTTTCAACCATATTCAATGGCTCCAGGTGTGCCTCATAAAGAAGACACACGCCACGATCGCCGCAGCAATCGCAACCCAAAGATCCGTCGAGACATTCTCTCGGATCTGTTGCCAGCCCATGGTACTAAACGCAACGACGATCGACATGGACAGACTCGTGCCAAGCCAGAACGACATCGGTGCAGGTACGAATCCATTGGCCTGCACTAAGAGTGCATCAAATGCGATCTTGAAGCAAAAGTTGATGACGAGGACCCACGAAAGATGTTTCATCGTCATTAGCGTTGCTTCTTTATAGCTTTCGTACAAATTGACCGATTGCGGAACAGGTCCGCCACCTCCTTTCATTCCAAAGTCAGTCAGGAAGTATGCTGCCACTGAGAAAAAGATCAGAGCAACGAACATCCCATACTTCGAAGAAAAAGAAGGGATCATCTTCAGAGTCAATGGGAGAGCGACCAAAAATATAATCAGTAAAACAAGGTTCTCTGTAAACAGATTAACTTTCATCTCGACTCCAGTGGGGAGGATCTAGCGGTGTGTAAGAGCAGTGGAAACTATAATCATAAGAACATGTATATAATTATCAGTCAAACAAAACCGCCCCTTTCAGGGCGGTTAGAAGTCATGAGTAAGTGGCTATCTTTAGCCAATCCAACCGTTTGTCGTGTATAGACTTACGGTAAGAACAGAGACGATAGTCATGAGTTTGACGAGGATGTTTATAGATGGACCAGAGGTGTCTTTGAATGGGTCACCAACCGTGTCACCTACAACAGCAGCCTTGTGGCAGTCACTTCCCTTGCCACCAAGGTTACCAGCTTCGATGTACTTCTTTGCGTTATCCCATGCACCTCCACTGTTTGCCATGGAGATAGCAAGGAGAACACCAGAGACCAGTGCACCTGCAAGTAGGCCACCAAGAGCTTCTGTACCGAGGACGAATCCAACGGTTACAGGAGCAGCGATAGCAATGACACCAGGGATGATCATTTCTTTGATAGCAGCGCTAGTTGCGATACTTACACAACGAGCAGAGTCACCTTCTGCAGTACCTTCCATAAGTCCTTTGATCTCCTTGAACTGACGACGTACTTCTTCGATCATCGCAAATGCTGCACGACCAACCGCGTTCATAGTCATAGCAGAGAAGATGTAAGGGAGAGTTCCTCCAAGAAGAAGCCCGATGAGTGTCATCGGGTTCATGAGGTTGATGGACGTAAGTGCTGCTTCTTCTGAGAATGCAGAGAAGAGAGCAAGAGCTGTAAGTGCAGCAGATCCGATAGCGAATCCTTTTCCGATAGCTGCTGTCGTGTTTCCTGCACTATCGAGTGCGTCTGTGCGCTCACGAACTTGCTTTGGAAGCTTGGCCATCTCTGCGATACCACCAGCGTTATCTGCAACTGGACCATACGCATCGATAGCAAGACTAATACCAAGAGTAGAAAGCATACCAACAGCGCTGATCGCGATACCGTAGAGACCTGCTTGTGCAAATGCGACTCCGATAGCGATACAGATAAAGAGCACAGGAAGGAATGTCGAAGCGTACCCTAGAGCGAGTCCGCTGATGATAGTCGTAGCGCTTCCTGTTTGTGCACTGTCTGCGAGATCACGTACAGGCTTGTAATGGTCTGATGTGTAGTACTCTGTGAACATTCCGATGATCACTCCAACGATGAGACCAGAGATCATTGCGTAGAAGACACCCATAGCTACTTCTTCTGGAAGCATGCGATTGGCGAAAACATATCCACCTCCGATAACAAGAGCAGATGCAAGGAAGAGTCCGTTTTTGAGTGCGTGGTGCACATCGGAACTGCCTTTCTTCACACGAACAGCAAACGTACCGATAATACTCGCAATGATACCTAGTGCAGACATAAGCAGTGGAAAGAGAATAGCTGCTTCCGTTGCTTCTGCAGATGTACCCCAAGCAACTGTGCTACCTATAAGCATAGCTGCGACAAGAGATCCTACATAACTTTCAAAAAGGTCAGCACCCATACCAGCGACATCACCAACGTTGTCTCCAACGTTATCTGCGATAACAGCTGGGTTTCGTGGGTCGTCTTCTGGAATTCCAGCTTCTACTTTTCCGACTAAGTCTGCTCCGACGTCTGCAGCTTTGGTAAAGATACCACCACCAACACGAGCGAAGAGAGCAACAGAGGAAGCACCAAAGCTAAACCCTGCGAGAACCTTCAGTGTCTCACCTGTACTGACATCTGCAACGTTCATGAAGTAGAGCATCGCACCAGTTAGACCGATGATCCCAAGTCCAACGACAGAGAGGCCCATAGTCGCACCACTAAGGAAAGCGACACGAAGCGCATCTCCAAGGTTTGTACGAGCTGCTTGTGTTGTACGGACGTTTGCAGCAGTCGCTGTTCGCATACCGATAAATCCAGCAAGAACACTACAGAGTGCGCCAAGGACAAAACTTATCGTTGTATGAGCAGTACCCCACTGACCAGCTTGAGCAGCAGCCCAGCCAGTATCTAGGAATATATAGAGGAGCATGCCCACTATAAGAACAAAGAGAGAGATTACTTTGTACTCCTGATAAAGAAATGCCATAGCACCAGAGCGAATCTGCTTGGCGATAGCATCCATCTTAGACGTGCCTGTACTACGTGTACCAATAAGTACGCGGAATACAGCCGCTACGATAAGGGCAAGAACACCAATAGAGAACACTGTCACAAGAGATTGTGACATCGTGCCTTCAGCGGCAAATGGAAGGAAGGAAAAGGGATTCATAAAGAGTTGATGGAAGAGGTAAGTCCGGACGATTGTAGAGGAATACTACATTCAGAAAAAGAGGTCGGATCCTTATTTATGCTGGAAAAGCATACTACATTTATACTGTATAATTTTCAATTTTCAAATAAGGACCAATTTTCAATAATCAAACACTTGCATTGGGAATGCGATCGTATACCCTCATAAAATGACTCCGCAAAAGAATGTACCACTGGCACCAAAATATGATCTTGAAGAACGAACAGGAAAATTTGGTGAAAGTATCATTTCGCTATGTAAATCACTAGAGCAGAATGTGATAACCAACCCTCTTATCAATCAAATAGTAAAATCTGGAACAAGCATTGGCGCAAATGATATGGAAGATAATGGAGCAAGTTCTAAAAAAGGATTTCCGATTACTATGGAATGAATGTCATGAGCTAAATTTAATTTTTCAAAAGATTGGCTCAAGTAGCAATTGAAAATTGATATTTGAAAATTAAAACAGCCTCCTTGCGGAAGCTGTTACACTATTTATTACAAGATATGTCTCTACAGGTCTCTGTCACCACGAATAGAGCGACGTGAAGGTCGATCTATACGAGTGCCATTGCCACCAGTCTGTACGAGAAGCACAGGAAGATCCAAACTAGAGCTACGAACACTGCGGCGAAGAGTGCGCTTGTTCACGCGAGTGTTTAGTATACGGTAACGGTCAGATCCAAGCTTTGGTGTACGGTTATAACGACGAAACATACGACCTTCTGCACGACGAAGTAGAGAGCGACCAGTCATTTCCACTGTAGAAATATCACGAGTACGGTTTTGCTCAGAGATAGTATTAGAAAGTTTATTTTCACTGAGAGCACGGCCCATAGTTGATCGCCTTGAAATGCGCTCAACAGTACCAGCATAATAAGCGAATGATGGAGTAGCAATCACTAAGCTGAGTGCTGCAGCAGTAGCAAGAGTAAGAAAACGTTTCATTTGCGAAGTAGGGAAAAAGTAGAAAGTACAAACGTATCGTACTGAGCAGTAGAGCAGAGCGCAAATGGAAAAAGGAGGGAATTGTGCAAAGAATTTGCATATTACGCACATACTATCTCCAACTTTAACTACTGTGAAAGCTTTCGCGTCTGAGCCTTTACCCTTTTTACCACCTTTTTGGTCGCTTTCTTTGCTCTAGCCTTCGTCTTTTTTACGCTAGATGAAGCCTTTTTCTTGCCCTTGGTAATAGCTTTCTGTGCAGAAGTTTTTGCCTTCTTCGTTCCAGAGTCCACCATCGCGTTCAGCTCTTTTTTTGCTTCGTTAGTCTTTTCCTTTGCATACTTCTTAGCCTTTGTCAGATTCGATTGGACTTCTTCACTATTGATAAACTCCTTTAATTGCTCAGCAAGCTTCTTTCCATCTCGCTGCAAGTGCTTACCAAGGGTTTTTGCTGCACTTTCTGCATCATCTGTCTTCGAAAGCTCATCTCGAAGCTTTTTATTGCTGAGAAGGTAACCGCCCATGGCGCCACCAACAGTACTGAGGAGAAGGGATAACTTTTTCATGTCCCTATTATAGAAAGGTTCGTACCAAATGTACATTGCTAAAATAAAGGGAAATAAGGGAAATACTAACCAAAGAAATAGAGGCAATAGAAGAAATAAGGGATTTGGAAGTATAGAAATCTACAAGAGAAATTGGAATCCAATACAGTGAATCCTCTATTGCCTCTATTTCTTTTTATCCCCAAGTACAGCATCCAAAGCCAAGATCTCCTCTTTTCCTGTTGAGCGAATCTTCACCTCTACTCCACCCTTTTCCAGAGTTTTCGGTGAAACAACGATGCGTTTTGGCACACCGATCAAGTCTGCATCTGCGAGCCTAGCACCTACTGAGCCATCTATGCGGTCATCAAAGAGACACTCTATGCCCTTTTTCTGCATTCCTTCGTAGAGCTTCATAGCCTCTGTATATGCCTCATCATCTGTTGTTTTTGCTATAGGTACGATGTGTACCTGAGCAGGAGCGATGTTTTCTGGCCAGATAAGTCCATGTTCATCATGAGAGATTTCTGCAATAACACCCATAACACGTGATGTGCCAAGACCATAAGAACCCATGTACACAGGCTTATTCTTTCCATCTTGATCGGTAAACGTGAAACCAAAACCTTCAGAAAACCGCGTACCGAGTGAAAAGAGATTACCCACTTCCGATGCCCTGCATACCTCATAGGGCTCACCCGTTGAGGGGTTGATGTCTCCGTCACGACCAACTTTGATATCATAAAATTCCTTTGGCTCGTCGACGTCTCTACCAAAGTTAATATTGATGGAGTGCTCGTTCGTCTTATTCGCTCCGCATTCAAAGTTCTTGCGCCCTTGTGTAGAGTCATCCCAATACACCACAACATCCTTCGGTAAACCAATAGGCCCAGCATAACCAACATCTGCACCTGTTACCTCTTTTACTTTTGCGACACTTGCAAGCTTTATAGAGTCACAACCAGCTACAGCACAAAGCTTTTCTTCATTTACATCGTAACCACCGCGCACAGTAGCAGCAAAGAAGCGTCCGTCATCAGATTCATACAATAATGTTTTGGTCGTACTCTGCTTATCAACCTTAAGAAAAGCTGCAAGCTCTTCAACGCCAATGATTCCCTCTCCTACAACATCTTCCCTTGGTCGCTCCTCTTCATTTGGGTCACCCCACTTTGGCGCTTTGCAAGGAACGATCTCTTTGTTGTAGTACATATCAGATTTTGAATCATAAAAGATCAAGTCTTCCCCATTGTCACATTTGGTTTGAAACTCCACAGATGGCTCTTTGGTAAATTCTCCACCAGAAGCCAAAGCAATAACTGTGCGATCACCAAGGCCTAAACGATCAAATACCCTGGTATACGCAGGTTTAGCAATAGCGTGAAGATAGTGAACTTGATCCTCTTCTGATACATGAAAACTATAGAGGTCTTTCATCCGAAACTCCCGACCGCGTAATATGCCAGATTTGGGACGAGCTTCATTACGAAACTTCGACTGAATCTGATATGCAGCACAGGGAAGATCTTTGTAGCTTGAAACAAAATGCTGAAAGATAGGTGTGATGACATCTTCGTGAGTCGCATTCAAGATATAAGAAGAGTCATTGAGCTTTTTGGAAGCATCATTAGCTCCAGATACAGAAAATAACACCGATACGGATTGATCACGCCCAGTTTTTTTCCAGTTCTCTATTGGAGAAATTGCTGGCATAAACATCTCAGAGCCAATGGTATCCATTTCCTCACGAACGACCTGTTCTATCTTGCGAAGCACGCGGTAGCCTAGTGGAAGGTAGCTATACACTCCCGCCATCGTCTTGTGTACAAACCCCGCTCGTGTAAGCAGATCTGCATTGATGGAGCTGCTATCACTAGCAGATTCCTTGGTGGTTTTGGTGAAGAGCTTGGAGAGGAGCATAAAGCTATTGTAACGAAGGCAATAAGGGAAATAAACGAAATAAGGGTAATAAGGGAATTCTCTGTATAAGGTTTCAATAAAATTTGAAGTCATCAATACTTCCAAATTCTCTTATTTCTCTTATTACCCTTATTTCTCTTGGAAAATGACACTACATCCCAACCCAAAAAAGCAACGCCCATGTCATCACTCCACCAAACCCGATGCCTGCAACCACTTCTGCTACAGAGTGACCTACGCGCTCAGAGAATGCCTCAAACTGCTGTAAGATATTGAGTGCTTTCGCTTGATCTCCAACTTTACTGCGAACAAATGCTGCGTCATACCAGATGAATCCTGCCAAGACAGATGCGATGGCAAACGTCGTAGACGACATACCATCGATACTTCCAACTACGAGGAGCAAAGAGGTAGCAAATGCGCTGTGGCTGCTTGGCATACCCCCAGTTGAGAACCACGTATTGTCTTTTACTCCAGAGATGAGCTGTTTCAAAGTTTCTGCAGCAACCATCACGATGACAGTGACACTGAAGGGGTAGAGTGCCAATAGTTCTTGCACTGCATTCATGAGATCATTCTACAGGATCAAATACTGCCGCGCTGCATACATTCTTATAGGGACAATGCATACAGATCTGTCGACTTGGAGTCGGATCAAAAATCTTCTGGGAGATCCCCTCTTCTGCTGTCTGTATCTGATTAGTATCGTCTTGCAACGCCTTCTTTGTACGATGTGTTACAACGTCGGTGATGCCATCTTCTCTAAGGAACAAGAAAGACAACGACACACATGGCTGCCCAAACACTTCGTCACATGCAAGTGCATACACAGAGAGTTGTAGGTCTACATCTACCTCTTCCTGAGGACGAACTGCAGATGTTTTGTAGTCAATGACGTGCAACCCACCTTCTACTTGTTCGACTCTATCGAACCGACCAGAGAGTTCTGGTCCGTCGCTCAACTGCAAGCGGAATCCCTTCTCTATAGCGACGACTTCCCTGTTTGTAGTCCTCCACCAATCGTAAAAAAGAGTGATGATCTCCTCTCCTCTACTGCGTGCAGCTTCCATGTCTTTCTTACTGTCATACCCTTGGACGATAAAGGACTGGTGCCAATATTCCGTTAACAAGGAAAGGGTCAGGGATTCGGGAGTTGGGAGTAGGGGGTCGGATACATCTTCAAATAATGCGATTTGCCCTACTCCCGTTTCCCTATTCCCGACTCCCAATTCCCGCTTGCCGAAGCGAGCAAGCGCATTATGCATACTCGACCCGAAGCTTTCTCCTGCAGAGATAGACCGTGGCAGTTTTTTAATATTCGCAAACTCATACTGCTTCGGGCAGCGTTGGTATAAAGAGAGTTGTGAGAAGCTTAGTGGCATAGAGAGCTACTAGTGTAGCACTAGACTGCATCGCGCATCTTCTCTTGCTTCTCTTCAATCTCCACACGTTTCACATACCGAACATCTGCTGGATTATAAGATTCGAATCTCATTTGTTGTACGCCCATTCCAGGCTTGATACTCATAGCCCATGTTTCGAAATCTCTCTTGTAGTCCATGCTCGAAAAGTACTTTTGAATCTTTTTATCTTGAGGTGATGCTTCTATTGTTTGTGCATTTCCCTGCCCATCGTAGATATCGATCTTGATAGTAAATCTAGGAAATGGGATAACAAAACGCTGATTAGCTATGACATCATCTACCTCTGTAACACTCTTTTTAACTTCAAACCATTTTCCAGGTTGAGGAACATACTGTGTACCAACTCTGGCATCATGATATACATACACCCGACTTTCTGTAGAAAGATCGCTATCGTAAGGTGTAAATGCCCACTCTCCCTGCTCATAACTCAATAGACCTGAACTTGTTCGCCAAGACATTCCCTCTTTAGCATCATAGGCAACATCTTTACTATCAATAACAACATGGATACGCGATACCGTTTTGGCATCAGTGTGTTCCACATCTCCAGGTCTTCCTGTAGTCGTTGGTCGATAACGAGGTTCTTTGAATCTCAAAGATCTTGTTTGCCCACTGAACACCTGTTCAAAATCAGGAAATTCGTTTGGTGCATCTGGAATAGTGTTACCAACAAAAGAGCCACGCAATCTAAGCGCATCTGCAACATTACGCCCTATTACAGGCCATAACGCATATGCATATTTTATGACATTCTCAGGAGGAATATGGCGATTCCAACCTTCTGTCGGAATAACTTTTAAGAAATTTCTTACACGATAATCAGCATCAAATTCTGGGAATGTTTTAAGGAGCTTTCCATACTCAAGCAAATGTAAGTACTGGGCATAGGTAATATTTTCATCACGAAGTTCAATAAACATCTTTTGAGCTGTATCGATAAACACATCGTACGCTTCTGCCCTTTCGGATGGTCTCTCAGGAACACGCGACTGAATCTCCACTGGGATATCTTGTAGTCTTGTCTTTTCTGCAACATAGCCAGTCAGCATTGCCGGAGCATTAAGAAGTTCGACGGCTTCTTTATATTCCTTTTTTAAAGCGTATTTTCCTAGACCATTATCTATACCAAACGTATAAAGTTGTTGTGGAGTTTTTTCAAATGGAGAAAGCAACGTTGCCTTCGCGCTCCCAAAATCTGCAGGACTGAGCCCGTCTGATTTCAACTTAGTATAAAGAGAGGCACTCACCTCTTTCAGCTTTGTCCTATAGAGCCAGTTTGCTGTATAGCGCACAAGACTGCGTGACTCTGCTTCGGCACCAAATAACTCAAGTCCTGGCAAATTTTCTCTTAGCGTCTTTCCATCAAAAAGAAGTAGCTCATCGGTAGTATCGAGCACAAGCTTCTGTTGGATCTGTTTCTGTACCGCTTCTGGCGTAGTATCTTCTATGCTGCCTATTCCCATAGTTGCCATGAATGCAGTACGAGCTGCAGAGTCTGTGATCCTCGCAAAGTTGATCTTTCCCATAAAATTCAACCGGTCTATCTGCTGTTTTTCACGTTGAGAGAATTCCTGGAACAATACTGTTTGTTTCCTCACGCCTTCAGAATTTGGTGTATTAAATGAAGCAAGCTCATACTCTGCAAGATCATACGTTTTGCCATCTTTGACTGTTATAAAGTCAGAAGACTGACTTGCGCGCGATGCTCGTTGCTTACGAATTTCTCGAGACCGTGCAGCAAGATCAGCATGTGAACGCGCCATCTTGTAGATACTAAGAAGAGACACATCGAACTCCCCTTTGCTCACTGCACTAATGTAATTGAGCTGATCAGCAACATGCTCCTTAAACCTAATATTATACTGATCTTGTGATTCTTCTGCTTGCTGCTGAAGCATGGTTGTACGGATAACATACGCAATTGTTATCTCTTCACGCTTACTTTTGTGACCAATCTCTCTGGTCTCATAATTTTGTTGTTCCCACTCAGTAAATTCTTTCTCGTCCATAGAAAGCTTATTGGCATAGTATTCATACCGAGGTGTTCGAGAGTCCTCATAGTAAGAATGTGAAGCTCCTGTCTGCATAGACTCGTACCATGTCACATATTTACCTGGTGCATTTTCCCGTAGTTTCATAAGAAGTTCAGCGGGTCGTTTTTGCATCCAAAACTTGTGGTCTGCCAGTAGCTCCTCCGTTGCAGCTTCCATATTGTTATATGCCCAACGTCCAGCAAGAACTGCGATACCAACCGGCGCCATTACGTTTGCTGCAGTCGTACTGAGTGCAGAGACCACACTCTCTCCTCCTATCTTTGCACTAATAAACGCAATACCACCAATGGATAGTCCTGCTGCACTCGTGCCGGCTTCTATGCCATAGACCACATTAGCCTGAGCATACAAAGCCTGTAACGCAGGATTCTTTGTACTCTTGATGCGCTCTTTATTCGCCTCCCAGTCACAATACGCCATATAGATACCAAAAACATCCGCAACACCACCGACAACATTTAGCGTTGCACTCAGAGCCCGAGCATTCCGTGCAGAATTCAATGCAGCAAGCATCTCATCTGTGCTACCACTTTTTATTGCACCAACTACGATATCCTTTGCCTTGGCATCTCGTGCAATCATCGCAATCGTATCTGGGTCCAGCTTTAATACACCATCTGCTTCTGAGAGTTTTAAGAAAGCACGCGCTTCATCCGTAGTCAAACCTGCATTTTTCAGTACCTTCTTCCAAGAAGAAGATCTCAGTAAGGAATCCAATGCTTTTTCAGACGTAACAACATCTGCGGCATTTGCTGCGGAAGCAGCAAGCTTGTTTGTATGATCTACAACATCACTTGTAAAAAGAACTGTCGTAGACACTGAATTTGCACTCTTTATAGCAGCAACAAGGTCATCTGCTTTGGCTCCAGCACCAATAAGTCGATCCACAGCATCTATCGCCTTGGCTCCTCCTTTGATTTCCAACTGGAGTAGCACCTCTAAATGATGCGCTTTGGCAAGGTCATCCATACGAGATATAGCACTGCACACATCTTCGAGTTTGGCACCTGCCTTCAGGAGATCATCTGCGTCGTCTAGAATAAGCAGTGACTTGAGGTGGTCAAGTTTTCGAGGGTGACTGGCAAGTTCATTCATTATCTCATTCATAGAATGACCTGCAAGCTTTGCATCCGATGCTGTACCTCCTGCTGCATTGATGATCTCATCTATTGGTGAACCTTTGGCAATAAGGTCTAACAAGTGTGGAGAGGAAATAGCGCCATCCAACACACTACTTGCATCCTGCACTTTTGCCATATATTTTCCTACAGCTTCCGCAAATTCTTCTGTCCTAGGGTTCCCCTTCGCAACGAACACCAAAGCCTTCAAAGTCTCTGATGTATCATTGCCAATAGTCATGTTCTTGAGCGCAGAACGGATTTCTGTTAGTACGCGACTAGAATCAGCACGTAGATTTTCAAGCTGTCCAACAGTGAACCGTCCACGTGTCAGTGTTTCCATGTTACGCTCCATAGTGAGGAGCATCTCCTGGTTATCTCCCCAGTATTTCATGGTACTTTGCAACTTCGTTAATGATCCTGATCGCGCATTTTTGATAGCACTTCTTCGAGCAATATTACGAATAATTGGTGCCCTTTTCCCCATAACTTTCAATATGCGCTGCCCCTCTTTCGATGCAACCAAATGTGCATTCACGATAGTATCTCGACCAATCATGAGAGGCCACGCTCCTATACGTCCTACAGCTACTCCCAATGATGGTACTACAAGTCGACCATTCATAATAGATCGTAGCGTTGTATGTCCAATCACATACGCAGCTCCAGCTTCACCAAAGAGAATCATCAGATCACCATCTGCCTCCCCACTTGTAACATAATTGTAGTACTGCTGAGCAAACTCATACGGAACAGTCACAGTTTCTGCAACTGTCTCAATAACAAATGTACCCCCCTTTTCTACAAACGCAAAACCACGATCCTTCAGAGCGTTCGTTGCCGATTTATAGTCTCCTGTAGAGATAGCAGCAATAATCTCTGTTACACCAAGAACAGCTTCAGATACAACTTCAAAAACTTCGCCTGCCTTCTTTACAAAATGACCAGATGCCCCACCAGCAACTTTCGCTGGTGGTTGTAAAAAAGCTGGGACGAGGTTCCAAAGTGGGTTGTCGCCAGAGATACCTTCACGTGAAAATGTTTTCAATCCCACAGCACCAAGCACCGCACCTGCTGCAGTTGCGATAAATGACAAAGCTTTTTTGAAAAATCCAGGCTTCTCCTTCGACCCGATGAGTCGTCCAAGTGTGTTTTCGTAAAGCCATTTTGCTGCAGCTGCAATTCCAACTGCAGACACTGCGTATAGTCCCAACTTCGTAAAATCTTTCTCTTTCCACGCCATCTTTAAGTCACTCGATACTTCTCGTATTTCAGTCTTTGCACGCTTCTCTAAGCCAGTGCGTGTACTCAAGTCTGCAAGCTCAGTTTCGAGCTTGACTGCCTCGTCACGTGCCTTTACCAAAGCATCTTTGTTTTCCTGCAATTCACGCAGTTTAGAGTTTGCACTTGCACCAGTTTGCTCCTTTTGGATAGCTGCACTGATGTTTTCTATTTCAGCTTGTAATATCTGTCGACTCGCTTCAATGACTGCTTCTTTTGACCCATCTTTCAAGTTCTCCATCTGACTCTTCTGCAGATAGATAATTGCCTCCTTAGCATTATCAATAGCTTCTTGTCTTGTTATTGCTTCATTTTGATCATTGGATTCCAAGACAGCTTTCACTTGCTCAGCACCCTGCTCAGCGGCACCTTTTATTGCCTCAATTTTTTCTATAGTTAGCGCCATGACATTAACCTTGGAATGCAGGATTCACATCTCCTTTCCCTTCGCTAAATTCATCTACTATGTCTCTACCCGCTTTCATCACCTCACCTGCTGCTCGAGCAATAGGCCTTGTGAAGATCCCAACTCCTGCAGCAGCCAATGAAACTGTATCTGCTAATCCCTTCTGAAGAGTTTCTACAAAAGGAATCACTTTAGCCAAGCGAGTTCTCGTATTTAAAATCCTATCAACTACCGCAGCATCCACTTCATAATTCTCCGCCGATTCTGATGTTTCTATGGCGATCATGAGAGTGGGTTAGGTTGCTGGTTTGTCTTCTAGTGGTGCTTGGCGCTTGAAGGTCAATTTTCGATTAAAGGGAACAATGCCAACAGAACCTTTTAATGAAGCTTTTACAGGATCTTGATCGTCTGCTGCTTCAGCTAAGGCACGAACCAAAGAAATTAAATCCGCATGCTTCACTACTGGAGTAAGTGCTGGACCATTAAAAGCAATAGAATCCTTTGTGCCATCTGCACTTTTTACAGACTGTAGAGATTGCTTCAAAGCATCACCTTCCAATGTTCCAAAAAGTAGATTTTCTCTTCCCACTACTTCAAATCTTTTACCATCTATGGAAAAGATAGTGTGATCTGCAGTTTTTTCTATTTTAACCTTCTTCCCATCAATAAGAATAGGCACCGTCAGTCGCAAGATGTCTACACCATCTGTGTTTGCTAGATCTACAGGCTTATTGGTATTGTTCAACGTATCCAACTTACTATCTTTATTTGTTTGCTCTTCTGTTTCTGCTGGAGTTTCTGTATATGCTTCAACTCGTCCTGGCTTCTTCCTCAGCCCAGTTCTATTTGCAAAACCTACACTTATTGCAGCAACGGCAGGAACGATAGCAGCTAGCGCAATAAGTGTATGCTCTTTAATAAACTTACCCGTTCTTGCCAGCGCCTTATAGATACCAAATACTGCCAATGCTCCAGCGGCAACGGCAGCAGCAGCAAATGTTCCACCAATGATTGGTGTTTTTTCCATAGACTTTTTCCAATCTGCGTATGTGCGATTCAGTACTTCACCAGTTTTCGTAAACGTAGCGACAGCAGCATTTTCTGCAACATCATATGCCCCGCCTAGCACTTCTCCTGCACCATCCAATGCTCTACCTCCAGCATTTGCAACTTGATCAACTCCTTTTCCGACTCTCGAAGTAGGCGCTGTAGTAGGCGCTGTAGTAGGAGTAGAAGTAGGAGTAGGAGTAGGAGTAGGAGTAGGAGTAGGAGTAGAAGTAATCGTTGCTAAATGGACTGCCATTAGTCTCTGCACCCTAATATCGAGCGAAAGCAAATTCTCATTATTAAATCTTATTCTCTCAGACATTTCCTCTGCCAACTCCGTGCGCTGAGTAACACTTAAATTTGTAGATGCAATAATTTCTATAGTCTGAGCTGATAAGTCAGCACCATAATCCTGAATATTGTCTCTTGCTGTTTCAAAATCCGATGCTGAAATTGTCGATTCTTGTTCTGGAGGGGACATATTGATATTTGGGAAATAATCACATAATTATAGCAGAAATAGGCCTAGGAAGCCAGTA
>JAQBVR010000028.1 GCA_027623015.1 bacterium
ATGGGTTGCAGCCATGGCACTTTCTCGTGGTAGAAGACAAAGAGGTTCTTGCAAAGCTTCAGTCGCATGCATTCGACCAACCAAAAGTTACAGAGAACTCACATTTCCTCGTCCTCTGTGCACGGACAAGTATGGATCAAGACTACATCGATAGCAGTATGGAAAAGTTTGCTGCAGAGCGCGGGCAGAACGTTACAGATCTTGATGGATTTAAAAGCATGATTCAGTCTGCGATTATGACACTCTCCGATACACAGAAGCAGATATGGATGGAGAAACAAGTGTATATCGCTCTGGGGTTTCTTCTTTCTGCATGTATGGACAAAAAGATCGACGCGTGTCCAATGGAAGGATTTTCCCGAGATGTGTTCAATGAGGTCTTAGCTCTGCCAGAGAAAGGCTGGACCGCTACAGTGTGTTGCGCGATTGGATACAGGGCAGACGACGATGCGTATGCACAGCTAAAGAAAGTTCGATGGGGAGAAGATGAGTTGGTGGAGAAGGTATAACAAAAAAGCGGCCCACCCGACCACTTTTTATGTGTATGTTTCCTTCGTTCAAGACAAACGTTTATCGTGAGATTGAGTCGTACTGGTATTCGATACCGTTACCAGCTTCATCCATGCAGTTGTTGTACCTGCGAGTTCCGAGATTGAGCTCACGAGCACATCGGCGACGTAGAGCATTCTCGCTGAGATTAGTAGCACTGGCATGTGTGTCTTCGTCATCAGAGATGATATATCGCTCTGCATAGTCTGCAGCTTCGATAGTACCTGCATCACGACGACGTACATCGTTACGAGTAAATGAACTCTGTGCGCGTGGGTTTGGCTGTGACTTTAGGTAGGTCGCATCTGAGCCACTAAAAGCGACTACTGAAGCGTAAAACACAGAACCAGCACCAACAGCGACACCAGCAAGAGCAACAGATGCTCCTAGAACGAAATGGTTATTCGTGTCCATATTGAGTAGGGAGGGGAAATAAAAATGTTTGTTCTAATATATATTATACAACAATTATACAAATATTGCAATTATATAATATACTTCTTTTCTATACAGTGAAGTCAATTACCCCCTTATTCTATGCCTCCTAAGAAGGATACTTCATCATTTAGCCCAAAACACTTTGCTGAACTCGTTGGTACATTTGCCCTTACGCTTATGGTTTCTCTTATGCTCGTGAGTGGTTTACCAGAGGCGACTGCGATCGTAGCTGCTATTACGCTTGGTATTTTTGTGTACACAATCGGTCCTATCAGCGGATGCCATATAAACCCTGCAGTCACATTTGGACTATGGAGTATAAAGAAGATCTCTGGCATAGATGCTATTCGCTACATATTTGTTCAGTGTATTGGCGCTGCATTAGCTATGGTTGTTGCTCAGTATCTTACTGGTACGAGCCCCCAACTCTTTGTCGATAGCATGCTCATCGTTGCTGTAGCAGAAGCTCTCGGTGCTGCATTTCTGGTCTTTGGTATCTGCAGTGTTGTATACGGCAAAGTATCAGATGCTGCTGCTGGTGTAACCATCGGTGGTTCACTACTCCTTGGTATCCTCATCGCATCGACAGTGAGTAATGGTGTTATCAATCCTGCTGTAGCTCTCGGTATCGGTTCACTCTCTCCTTTGTATGTTATTGGGCCACTCGTTGGAGGAGCAGCTGGCGCACACTTGTATCGATGGTTGGTGTCGTAGCTTTTGTTGTGTGTTGTGCGTTATGAGTTCTGTGTTACGTATAATAAAAACGTGAACTCATAACACAGAACCCATAACAATGATCTACAGTGCATCTATCTCCGTCGTTCTATCAACGCAAAAGTCTTGAGCAAGTGGCCAAATTGTATATTTAGCAGCTCGTCACCCATGGCACAGTGTGCTGTAAGTCTGTACGTGTTATCGTTTCCCATCACAAGGACGCGTTTCGATGTGCAGAGACTGGATTGTTCGAAGTACGTGATAGACCATGAAGTGTCGGTTATCTGGTCTTCGACGACGGTGATCTTGTTATTATTGTAGAAGTCGTCCATAAGACGTTCTATGTCGAGAGTCTTGTACCCATCTATATAGATGCTACGACCGTTGCATTGCCCAAACCCATCGCAGACATCGTGGTCGAGGCCGAGGTAGAGTCGCCAGTCGGACCGTTGGATAGGTGGGCCATCATTTTGTTCACCACGTGTTTGGAAGTACGGAGGGAGCCACGTAGCAGGATAGGTGAGAGCGAAGCGGTGCTCTTTGTTCACATACGGTAAGCGCTCTACGGTCTCTGAAAGTTCGGAGTAGGTGAGTGTTCGGCTTGAGTGCAGGATCTGCGGTGTATTTACGTTCGAGAGTCTGTAGATCATTTCTGCCATCTCTCCACGAGTGACGGGGTATTCAAACCCTCGAATAGTCGGCGGTATTGCCATGTGCGCTTCCATATCTTCCACATAGGGCCTATACCATGGTGCTGCGTGCACTCCTGGTTGGTGCCGTTCGGTACTGAGGATCCCAAATGCATTTGCAAGCATCTTAGAAGCTTCTGCAAAGTTCACACCTTCTTCAGGTTGGAACGTACCATCGGGGTATCCACTGACGATCTCTGCAAGTACTGCTGTACAAAGGTAGGGTCCATACCATTCATCATAGTCCACGTCTTCGAAACGTACGAGGTCGAGAGCGATTTTCCTCTTTGGGAGGCTCTCAAGACAGGTATCTACAACATATGGAGAAAATAGTGACGAAACGAGAAATTTTGTGAATTCTGCTCTAGTAACTGCCAGTTCTGGGCGAAAAGATCTATCGGGAAATCCAGTAGAGATCCGCTCAGTAAGCATGAAGTCGATAGCTTTTCCATAGATGTGATCATCCTCAACATCCCAAAAGCGAGCATTGGCATCCCCTGGAAGGGAGGCCATGGTTAGTACAATCAATCCTGTGAGTATGGAATAGGCCCTCATAGAGTGAGGACATCATCATACCATAATATTTGAGATACACACCTAGAGTGTGTACTCTGACGATGGTTGCTTCAGCTCATTGCAACGTATGACTGCTACTACTCTTATCACCCTCCGCGAAACTCTCGAAGCCTCACTCATTGTGGGTATCATCCTTGCATATTTACAGTTCACACATAACCAACGCTATAACATAGCTGTATGGCTCGGAGTGATGGCAGGAGTGGCTATAAGCTTGCTTCTTGCAGTACTGATGCGTGTGTACTTCGGTGGACTTACTGGAACTACTGAGGCGATATATGAAGGTATAACGATGCTTGCGGGAGCAGGGCTCATTACATGGATGATCATCTGGATGATGCGTCAAAGCAGAACGATAAAGAAAGACGTAGAACATGAAGTAGCAGTGCATCTGCAAAACAATCATCCTCTCGGTATTTTCTTTCTGGTGATGATCTCCACAGCCCGAGAAGGTGTAGAGACGGTCATCTTTCTACAAGCTGCGCTGGCACACACAGGCGGCATCTGGCACATGATAGGAGGATTTATCGGTATTGGAGCAGCTATTTGCATCAGTTTTTTCGTCTTTCGTGGTATCAAGCTTGTTTCTCTGCGTCATGTTTTTAAAGTAACAAGTCTACTTCTTATCCTGTTTGCTGCTGGGCTCACTGCCCATGGTGTACATGAGCTACAAGAAGCAGGATGGATTCCAGTTCTTGTTCAACACATCTGGGACATCAATCCAATAGTAACTCTCGAAGGATTTTACCCAGTCTTGCATGAAAATGGTGCGATTGGGAGCATCCTCAAAACACTCTTTGGGTATAACGGAAATCCTAATTTCTTAGAGGTTATGGCATATCTTGGATACATGTTTGGAATAGGACTCCTTTGGATCCGTTTCTCTGTTTCTACAGAGAAATAAGGGAAATAAGGGAATTTGGAAGTATTGATAGCAAAAAAATACAGTAAAATATTATGCAGAAAATTCCCTTATTTCCCTTATTTCCCTTATTTCTTTTATTCCTCTTATTTCTTTAATAAGCTACTACCATCTTTCCCTTTCAAAATTATGAACGAAGAAGATGTACGTAAAAAGTGTGAAGAGTTTGTCCAAGGCCTCGGTGTGCCATGCTTCTTAGTATTTGGTTGGAAAAAAGAAGAGGCAGAACAGAAAGTGGACAGGAAGAAGAACGCCGCATTTGGCATGGTTTCCTCGTATCACAAGATGCCAAGCCAAGCAGTCATCAAAGGGATGAGTTGGGCACTCAATGATATTGTGAACAAATCCATGTAGTTGTACGTTGTAAGTTTTAGGTTAAAACTCTGGCAACATACAACTTATAACTTACAACTAATAACGAGATAGGTTACAGCACCACCTTCATCACCCAGTTTCCAAACCCTAGTAGGCACGCAACGACTATCCAGCCCCAGAGTCCACCGTGGATCTCTAGTGTGACGAGGTTCTCTTGCATGTTTTGGATGATCAAGTGTGTGACTTGAACGAAGACACCATTCACGATGATGATAGCAAGGAGAGTGGCAAAGAGTTTTACTGGTAGTGTGATGATGTTGAGCAGAGGTCGGACAAAGAGGTTCATCAGTGTTAGGAGTGCACCCACGATGATGATGGCAGCGAACCCTCCTGTGAGTGAGAAATATTGCGCAAACTTCTCTACGAGAAGCCACACCAAGCTCATATTGAGCAGAGCGCGTAGTAAGACGCGAGCCGGTAGAGACATTCCATGACTGTCAGACATGGACCCTATCGTATCAGACTTACTTCTTTTGCATAATAATTTCTACTGTGAGCTCTTCCCCTACGATTTCGGTAAACGTATCTCCAGTCGTACTGTCGAAGTTCACAAGTGTTTCAAGGCGGATCATTTCGCCATGCTCGTTGAGTACAGTAGACACGAGGTCTTCTTTTGAAGAGACGCCAATACCAATCTTCTCACCTAGGCTGTATCCATTATCTTTTCGGAGTCTCTGGATAGTGCGGATGATGTCTCTCGCAATTCCTTCTTTCGCTAGGGGTTCATCGATTGTCGTATCGATACTCACCACTACTCCTTTATCTGCAGCCACATTCTCTCCTTCTTTCCCACGGTAGGCGATAGCTACCTCTTCGGGTGTCAGGAGTTCATCGAGTATCAAGACTGATCCATCGTCTTTCACCGTAAACTCTCCAAGCTTTCCAGCTTGTATCACTTCCTGCACTCTTTTACCAAGGCGTGGTCCGACTTTGCGTGCGTCTACGTTGGCATATATCTCTGCAAGCTCTTCTGGGGCATCGCTCAGTACGATCTCTTTCACATTGAGTTCTTGACGGAGTAGGGCAAGGTCATCATTTCCAAGAGTCACAAGCTTCATCATAGCAGGAGGTACAGCGATGGTCGCTTTGTGGAGCGGTTGTCGCACCTTTACAGTACTCTCTGCTCGTACAGACATACCAAGCGATACGATCTGTCGCATCAGGCGCGTCTTTTCTAGAAGTGAACGCTCCTCTTTACTAAGCTCTTTTTGCTCTGGCCAATCTGTCATGTGAATGGAGAAGTGCTCCTCCTCTACAAGGTTTTGGTAGATCGCATCAGTAATGAACGGGCAGAATGGTGCTAGAAGTTGGCAGACAGTAAGCAGAACATCGTGCAGAGTCATGAGAGCTTCATGTTGTTCGCCTTCACTACTTCCTTGGCCGGCAAACCGTCTCCTGCTAAGTCGCACATACCAGTTGGTCAGTGCATCTATCGTTTCGTGGATCTCGTTACAGGTAGCGGAGAGGTCGTAGTTGTCGAGTTCAGTCGTCATGCGGTTCACCAAGTCTTGTACCTCCGCACGTATCCACCTATCAAGTGGATGGTTTGAGTGTCTACGCGATGCCTCAGGTGTAAATCCAGCAGCATTGGCATAGGTCACAAAGAAGCTATAGGTATTCCAGAGTGGAAGGAGCACGCTACGTACTGTCTCTTCTACAAACTTCTCAGAGAATCGAAGATCTTCAGCACGTACTGCAGGGCTACTCATGAGTGCGAAGCGCACAGCATCTGCACCATGACGATCGACTACTTCTATAGGGTCGGGGTAGTTCTTGAGCTTCTTACTCATCTTCTTTCCATCTCCTGCGAGGACTATCCCATTTACTACTACGTTCTTAAACGGTGTCTCACCAAAGAGTGCAGTCGAGAGCACCATGAGCGTGTAGAACCATGAGCGCGTCTGATCGACTCCTTCTGCGATGAAGTTGGCTGGGAAACCAGGAGGCTCTTTGAGTCCTTTGTGGCTAGGTTCAAACGGGAAGTGCGCTTGTGCAAAAGGCATAGAGCCACTCTCAAACCAACAGTCGAGTACTTCGGGTATCCTCTTGAGTGTCGGGTGTAGTGTGATAGTCATCGCTTCGGCGTTCTTCGGAGCCCATGCGATGATCTCTGCATAAGACATATTTTCGGCGAAGACTCTGAGAGCTCGGTTCGTTCCACCATGACCTACGAGGAGAACCTTCTTTCCACCAAACTCTTCCAAGAGCTTTTCACACGCTTGTTGCATACGCTCAAAGAACGCAGATAAACTTTCTCCTTCTTCAGGAGTATCTGGGTGTAAGCCCATACTCGTTAGTGGTAGATCTGCGGAAAGCTCTTCGAGAAGTTCAGCTTTATTCTTTCCTTCCCATGAGGTGTACCGACGTTCTTGGAGTACATCCCACTGATGCTCAAATGGAATGCCGAGTTCTTTAGAGAGGATCTCCGCTGTCTGCACACAGCGATCCAGATCAGATGAGACGATGAGGTCAAAGTGCTGACCTTTGAGTGCGGCTGCAGCTTCAGCCACTTGCTTGCGTCCATTGTCATTGAGTGGGACGTCTTTTGTACTCCCTTGGATTTTCTCTTGTACGTTCCAGTCGGTCTCTCCGTGTCGTACCATCGTCACTTCTACACTGTGGTCGCATGGTGAACCAGACCACGTGATGTCATCGACAGAGTCTTTGTGGAGGTCCATCTGCATCTCTCTCGTGTGATCCCAGAAGTACGTGTGAGCGCCTGCAAGTTCGGGGTAGGGCTGATGGGAGATCTTTATAGGGTCTTCCTTTGTGAAGAACTCTTTCATATTCAGTACAGGGTCTGCATGCGAGACTACGACGATGTGCTCACTTCTATGGAGTGGAAGTATTTCTGTCATGAAGTCTGCGACGCGCTCTTGTACAGACGCCCATGTTTCCATGCCTTCGAAGTGGTAGATGCTCTCGGGCTTTGCACTCCCTAGCTTGTACGCACGACGTTCTTTCAGGAATGCGAGGTCAGAGAAGTCCACAGTTTTCCCTTCGTAGTGCGCAAAGCCAACTTCACGAAGGCGAGTATCGACGACCACTTCAGCACCTGTTTCTTTCGCGATGGCAGCTGCAGTCTGCTGAGCTCTAGCCAGTGGTGAACAGTAAATACGCGCAACCCGCAACCCGGAACCCGCAACAATCAATTTCGCAGATTGTTTTACCTGCTTGATACCATTTTCTGTCAAATCCGTCCCCGGCACTTCACCTTGGTAGATAGGGATAGTGTTCCCCTCACTTTCTCCATGTCGTACTGTCGTGACTTTCGTGAAGCGGATCTTATGCTCTTCCATAAGAGCATCGCGACTACCGATCACCGTCATATCTCCTTGGTCACTGCGCCAGATGGGTAGGGGAGTGCCCCAGTATCTGTTGCGAGAGATGGCCCAGTCGCGCGCTCCTTCTAGCCACTTACCATAGCGACCATCACGGATGTGACTTGGCACCCAAGCAGTCTTTGCGTTGTTACTCTGCATTGCATCTTTCAGCTTTTCCACCTGTACGAACCAAGAGCTTGTAGCGTAGTTGAGAAGGGGACTGTCACAACGCCAACAGTGTGGGTAGCTGTGTTTGTAACTTGTTTTAGAGAACATGCTTCCATTCTTTTCTAGTAGTTCGATAACTTTACGGTCAGTTTTGCTCGGGTCATCTTTTGGTTTTACATCTTGTCCTGCGAAGTCCGTTACCCCGTCGACAAACTTTCCATCCATGGTGATATGTTGGAGAAGTTCAAGCCCTGCTTCTTGACCAGTGCGGTAGTCATCTTCACCAAATCCAGGAGCGATGTGCACTACCCCTGTTCCATCTTCTGTTGTCACAAAGTCTCCTGCAACAATCTTGAATGCTGTGTCTTTGTATTGGCTTGCGAAGTACGGAAAGAGGGGAGTGTACGTCTTTCCGATCAACTCTTTCCCTTTCATCGTCCCAACGATCTCATATTCTTTATCTTTAAAGTTCTGTGGAGAATCGACAAGATCTTCTGCCAAGATGTACATTGCACCGTCAAATAGCACTTGTGCATACGTTACCTTCGGATGAACAGCGAGTAATAAGTTCCCAGGAAGTGTCCACGGCGTCGTCGTCCACGCCAACACATACACCTCGAGCACGTCGATTCCCTCGAGCACGTCGACCACCTTAAAAGACGCCGTCACCGATTGATCCGTAATATCTTGGTACCCTTGCGTTACTTCGAAGTTACTTAGTGGTGTCACACACCGAGGGCAGACATGCATAGGTTTGTGTCCTTCGTAGATGAGGTCCTTCTTGTGCAGCTGCTCAAACGCCCACCACATACTTTCCATGTACTCAGGGTCCATCGTCTTGTAGTCCCAGTCCATATCCACCCAGCGACCCATACGCTCTACCACTCTGCGCCAGTCACTCGTGTAGCGCTGCACGGCATCTCGACAGAGGTCGTTAAACTTCTTTACGCCCATCTCTTCTATCTCCGTTTTCGATCCAATATTATTTTCCTGTTCGATCAAGTTTTCGATAGGGAGACCATGGCAGTCCCAACCAAACCTGCGCTGTACGAAGTCGCCACGCATAGTTCTGTACCGAGGGATCACATCTTTGATGGTCCCTGCAAGTATATGTCCATAGTGAGGCTGTCCAGTTGCAAATGGCGGTCCATCGTAGAAGCTAAAGACATTTCCATTTTTAGATTCATCGTTGTCTTTTGTTTTATTCTCCAAGATGTCGTTACCCCACGCACCGCGCTGCTTCATGCTACGCTTAAATATGTCTTCCTCCTGCCAGTACTGGAGTAGTCCCTCTTCGAGGTCAGGAAGCGACTGCTTGGGGTCAACGGAGTCAAACATGTGAGAGCAGTGTAGAGAAAGTCTGTTTATCTCGCCAAGATATTGAAAACTTGTATTTATTTTGTGATGATAACTTTCCTATAAATGGAGAGCCTACGCAACCACCGTCAGCTTCTGAGAGTGATGCTCCTATATCAGAGGGGCTAGTAGCTGCTCGTAATCTACGCATTGCAGCAGATCTTTCACCAGAGGAATGGAAAATTACATTGATTAATTGGGCCGAATCCTTTGTATCGGTTCCTGCTGAGCAAGAGGTGCAAAAAGTAGCAAACGAACTTAATGAATTGTTTAGTAGCGTATACGGAATGGATATCGGTCCAGCAGCAGATGCGGCTGCTGTGAAAGCAATACAAAAGATGATGAACGATCGAAATATAGAACAAAGGCCTGATGAAGAAGCAGTTGCAGTTTTACTAAATACAGATCCGCCTACAACAGTGGAAATAATACGTGCAGTAAAACATGCTCTAGCCAGTGTTCTAGAAGAGGCTTTATCCAGTAGTTGATCTCTTGCATCAGCAAAATGCACTAAAATAGACCCTTAGGTTACAAATTCTGCTGTATAGGCCTAGATATTGACAAAAACTCAAAAAATGTTAGTATTTCTCTCCTATGCCCGAAGCAATGCGAGTTCCCGGCTTGGATGACTTAGATGAAGTGTACTTCAAGATTTTGACAGACCAAGAATCTAAAACGCGAGATGGACAAGAGGCGAAGCTCTTTATGATAGAGAATATGATCGCACAACGTCTTGACCGTAGAAGAGATTATTTACGTACACATTTGACGCAAGATTTTCCAGATGATCTAGATGCTTTAGAAATTGCAGTGTATGAAGTTGCACCAGATGTAGTATTTAAGAGAGTTGCTGTAAAAACAGGTGGGTATAACTTGATCGTTGAAAAGCATGGAAAACCTGCAGATAAAAGAGAGCGAAACTACAATGTAATGATCCCTGCTCACGTCGATGTCGTTCAGGCAAATCAACCTGCGTACAAAATCGACGGTGATGCACGAAAAGGTGCTGGAGTATGGGACATGGGTGCTGCAATTCTCAATGGTATTTACCTAGCAGCCGAGGCTCAAGTGCCAAGAGGCATGAGTCTATACTTCGCGTTTACCGTCGATGAAGAGGGAAATTCAGACGGTGCAAAAACTCTGGTAGATACTGATCAGTGGCCAGAATTTGGAAAAATAGATGCAATAGTCTCAAACGAGATTGGTGCAGAGGGTATATTACCAAACGGTACTATCGTAAAGTCCACTCCCAAAAAATCAGACAAGTCGATGCAGTTTCATTCTGCTCGCCAAGGTCACTTGAAGTACCGCGTTGAAATGGATGTTGATGAAGAGCATCAGGGTCATGCATCGCGACAAGGTGTTACCAATATCGATCCTGAATACACAGAGCTTTGTTCATATATGAAAAGCAGGATGAATGGACCTGTTGGACGTATCGGAAGCCGGAAACCCCAAATTTTGAGAACTCATAAGAAGATGGGATCTGAAAGGTATTTAGAAATGGGTGGTGGTCCTGTAAAGAAGCCCATGCTCGTTCTTCCACATTTTGCAACGAGAGATTATTCCATTTTTTCTGTAGAGGGAGCTTCACGTAAAAAACGTCTTGAGGAACAGAGAAAAGTCGTTGCAGAATTAGCAAAGATCCAAGAATGGACGAAGAAAGGGGTTACTTGCACCGTAAACGAGCGACCAGGAGAGGAGTCATATAGCGGATTTAACGTGCCAAATGACAACCCAGTGGTGCAGATCGTTGCAGACATCTTGAAAAAAGTCTCAGGAGTCGCAGCGTTGAACACCACCGCAACATCTGTAGCAGACGAAGATGTGTATGCAGAGGCTATGCTAGAGCATTTGCCGGGCAATTCATTTAAGGGCACAGACAAGGCAGTTATCAGCATCCCTATCATTGGTGACCATGCGCATAACAGATGGGAAACGATGTCTTGGTCAGATGCTGGACGCGTAAGGTTTGCCATGCAGCTTCTTATAGAAGACCCAGAGGGTTTCCGAAAGTTGCTCAAAAATCAGTCTAAATAGTGGATGATTAACTCTGTCTTTGGTTTGACTAGGACTTGCCAAGTACATAAAATACGTTAGTCTGAGAAAACTCTCTTTTTTATGCACGGTTCAGAACCACTTATGGTACTTGATGATCACAATCCACTGGCACATATGACCTTAGAAGAAAAAGCAGATGAGATTCAAAGGGAAGATGGTGCAGCTGTACTAGAATTTGCCCTTAATAATGCTCTTGATAATATAGGATCAAATCTTACTGAATTGGGTTATGGTAATCGTGATGATATAGAGCATGATTTAGCAGTAGCACTAGGTGCTAGGGCAACTGCTGAGGCTATGGTGAACATCAATGAAGCCAGAGTATCTATAACAGCAATGGTAACAGACCGTTTAATCAAATTGAAGGCTATGGTTACTCAATTTAGAAACGCTATTGCTGTCAATATAATTGGGAGAACAAATTCTCCTATAGGATTTACACCAGAAGGTAACGTAGATGGCGCACCAGAGGATCAGGTGAAATCCGTACTTGAACGAGTCCAAAATACTATTCGCAAAAGCTTACGAGATGGTCAATTTGTTCAAAGTAATGTAATATTTGAATATTTTAGGCCTGGTAATAAAGGGGATACAATAATCAGTCA
>JAQBVR010000004.1 GCA_027623015.1 bacterium
GAAGGCGGGTCACCCCGACCAATCATTTAAAGTCCAGCTTGCCCATCCGTAGTCCGGAGACGAAGGCGGGTCACCCCGACCAATCATTTAAAGTCCAGCTTGCCCATCCGTAGTCCGGAGACGAAGGCGGATCACCCTGACCAATTACCCAATTTTTCTATGATCAATTTAGAATCTCGCATACAAGCAATTGAAGATCGTAATGCTCGTGTAGAAGCCGACAAAGGCTGGGAAGTGTCTTGGACTCGTCGCATCACAGTCATGATTATCACCTATGTCACAGCATGCGCTTTCTTAGCTGCTACAGGTGCAGAACATAGCAGGGCATACTTACCAGCATTTGTCCCCGCTCTTGCTTACCTTGCATCTACTATTAGCATCCCACCTCTTCGAAGATGGTGGTCAAAAAGAAACATATAAGATATTACCACCAAACATCTTTCATTCCAGTGTGGTAGCCGATGATGTTCACAAGCACATGTAATACTGGAGAAACAATGAGCAACACTATCCAAGTAGATAGACTGATCTGGGAGACAAAAGAAACACAGAGTAGTGCACCAACAACGAAGTCCAACTGGTCAAAAGGAAACCAAGCCGAGCCAGACTTTTTACCAAGTCGGCGTTTTACAAAAGATTTTACGAGATCTCCGAGTAGTGCTCCGCCACCAAAGAGCAGTGCAAGAATTGGAAGAGGTATCAATGTGTAATCTAACAAACGATAGGATTCCATCGCATCATTCATTTGAAAATGACGCTGTAGATATACCATCCCCAATGCGCCTAGTATACCAAAGACGAATCCTCTATAGGTCTTGTGTGAGCCAAATAGTCGAGATGATATCGGTGTGCCAAATGGAAGATTTGCAGCCCCAGCTATCACCGGACACATATTGGCAATGTACGCAGGAAGGATGAGATACAAACTAGCAAGGATGAGTGTGGTGTTCATCGAGGAAGAGTGCGAAATGATGTTATGTAATCTGCGATACTCCACACGGATGCAAGCGCTAGTGTAAGTATCATTGATTCTATAGACGTAAGACTATTATTCACCAACATAAGGAGGATGAGAAACTGAAATACTGTTACTACTTTCCCACTAAACGCAGCTTTCAACTTTCCAGATTTTTTCAAACGATCCCATCCGATAAGTGCACCAATACTGGTGAAGATGTCCCGAAAAAAGAATGCAAAAAGCATCCACGAAGGAAGTCCATACAACACAAAGCAATACCCAAAGATCATCGCAACAAAAAACTTGTCACAGAGAGGATCTAGCACACCGCCAAGTGGTGTCATCGTATGTGTCTTCCGTGCTATAAATCCAACGAGATAGTCTGTAAATGCTCCGAAAAGAAACCACAACACCGCATCTGGATGACCGATTCTCACTATTACGACACCAGCCAATGGCAAGCGTACTAGGGAGAGTAGATTTGGGGGGGAGCAAAGTTGTCTTACGATACTTGGCATTGCAAGAGGACGGGAAGATGATCGGAACGCTGCAAGGATGTGATCACTTTGCAATCCTGTACTTCGATATCTGGTGTACAGAGAAAGAGATCTAGTGCACGACGAGGATGGCAGGAAGGAAACGTCAACTGCTTTGGGTTACTGATAAGTCGCAATCGCGATCCATTCGTAAGAACATCTAGCTCATCAAGAGATGAAATATTAAAGTCACCGGTCAGTATTGCAGATGGTAGACGATCCACAATCTCTGCTAAGTACGCGAACTGCTTGAGACGAGCAGATTATCCAAGTGCAAAGTGTGCAAAAAAGAGACTTGTCTTATCTGTAAGGTTTACCTCGTGCACAAGCCGTTTTGTGCCATACGGCATCCAGTGCTTCTTATGTGTAAGTGAATCTTTAGCATAGAAACCATTCCCCTTCCCTTTAGACCACGGGAAGTAGCCCATATAACTCTCACCATACTTGCCTGTATAATCATGTGTAGAAAACTGAGACTGCAACATGGTATTCACAGCAGAAGATTCTTTGAGTTCTGCAAAGCAGCAGACTGTAGGGTCTTGTTCAGTGATCATAGAGCAGATCTCTTCCGAGACTTTTGTATCCACTGCTGTAGGACTGGTGAAGTACCCTGCCCAGCCAGAGAGGTACCCGGGTAGAGACCCATTGTAGCCACGGCAATGTGCCGTATTATAAAACAAGATAGAACACTCTGTCATAGCGCTACCTAGCAAAGGGTGATGCATACACAGCCTTGTCTCCTAGCTCTTCTTCGATACGAAGAAGTTGGTTGTATTTACAGACACGATCTGTACGGCTTAGGCTTCCCGTTTTTATCTGCCCCGTCTTGAGCCCTACTGCCAAATGTGCGATGAATGTATCTTCTGTCTCACCACTACGATGACTCACCACTGCAGTCCACCCTTGGTCTTGTGTCAGCTTGATGGCATCGACAGTCTCCGAGACAGAACCAATTTGATTGAGCTTGATCAAAACAGAATTCACCGATTTCTTCTCTATAGCCTGCTGTATGCGCTTTGTATTTGTTACAAGCAAGTCATCCCCAACAAGTTGGATCGTGTCACCTAGCACAGCTGCAGTAGCAGTGAAGCCATCCCAATCTTCCTCGTGGTGACTATCTTCTATACTGATAAGTGGATAGTCGGCACAGAGCTTCTGATAGAACGTCACAAGATCTTCGGAGCTTACCATCGAACCATCGAGATCATATTGTCCGTCTACGTAAAACTCAGACGCAGCAGCGTCGATAGCCAGTTGCATCTTCCCTGTATAGCCCGCCGTGTCTATTGCCTTCACAAGAAAATCAAACGCCTCTGTTGTATCTTTCACGTGAGGGGCAAACCCTCCTTCATCCCCTACTGAAGTGACATGACCCGCATCTTTTAGCAATTTCTTCAGAGCATGGAACGTCTCAGCACCAGCACGAAGAGCATCTGAGAATTTTGTAAAACCTGTAGGAAATACCATGCATTCTTGGAACGACAGTCCACTGTCTGCATGCTTCCCTCCGTTGATCACATTCATCATAGGTACAGGAAGGACATGCGCACCTTTTACATCAAACTGTTCTGCAAGTGACTGCCAAAGCGACTTCCCTTCCGATGCTGCACGCGCACGACACACTGCCATAGAGACTCCGAGAATCGCATTTGCTCCAAGTTTGGATTTGTTTTCTGTCCCATCGAGGTCGAGCATGATCTGGTCAATAGTACGATGATCGGAAACAGATTGTCCTTTGAGCGCAGGTGTGATGACATCATTTACATTTGCAATCGCTTTAGAGACACCCTTTCCACAGTACACACTCTTGTCTCCATCACGCAGCTCAAGCGCTTCCATACTTCCAGTAGACGCTCCAGACGGCACTGCCGCTCTCCCAAAAGAGCCATCGTCGAGAGTACATTCTACTTCGACAGTTGGGTTTCCGCGAGAATCGAGTATGTGACGAGCATGAAGAGTGGAGATTGTTGGCATGAGGTGAGGAAGGGAATGATGTGTAGATGATACCAGAGAATAGTCCACAAATAATATTTCTCTGCATATTGAAAAAGCTCATCCACTACAGATGAGCTATCCTCAGAAAACAACAACTGCAGAGCGCTTAGTCAACAATCAGTAGAATCAGCGCTCCGATGATGCCAGCCAACAACATACCATAGAAGACACTATGGAGTGGATTTCCTTTGATGAAATCCCAAAGACTACTGACAGCAATATAGAGCAAGACCCCTACTCCCTACCCCCGAACCCTCTCCTGCGCCCTCTTCTGTAATACTGAACAATATGCTGCAGCCATCATGATGACGATGGCATTCCAACCAAATCCTGAACTTGGGAGGTGTGCTGGCTTACTGCTCGCTTGGTCATAATGAACACTTACAGGATATGCACTACTCGATGAGGAACTCTCCACACGACCTTCAAGTGTGTTGCCATTTCCATTTCCATTTCTGCGATCTTGCAACCGTGCTGCTATGCGATCTCGGCGAGTTTCTAGAGCACGAAGGCGTTCACGGTATGCCTCTTCACTACTATCACTCGATTCTTGGAGGTTCTTGTCGTCCTTCTGTGCGATCAACCCGTCTTTACCAGGTATAGCAAGGTCTACCTGCCACCAGTCACCCTGCCACAGAAGGTCTGCAACTTGTGTATTCCAGTCATACTTCTCACTACCAACTGCGCCAACGACAAATGGGACAAACGCAAGAGCGAGTAACATGATGCGGATCGAACGCCTACGAATAACTCGAAGGCAGAATACGATGAGCATAATAAATCCAACAATCACAGCAGGAAGTGTCCACCCCCAAACATACCAAGCTACAGAAGTCGCTATTTGAGGTACATAAGTAGAAAGAAAATCTAATGCCAACCAAAGGAGAAGCATGACGGAAGGGATCCAATGAAGGAGTCGGAAGTCGTTATCTGCACGGTTAGATCTGAGCAAAGGACCCAATGCCAAAGGGTACATAAGAGATAACACAAAAATGATGGCCCAAGGTACGAGACTCTCTGTAGCAGATGGAAGCCACGACATCAGCATGCCCGTTATTGCTATTGCGACTCCCAGGAGGAAGACTAAAAGCGTCTCTGTTGTGTGCTTAAGTGGCATAAGGGAGCTATATTCCTTCACCTAAAGAAAAGTGTCAAGGAAATCACACCCCTTCCTTTTAGAGCCAGCGCTTCTTTGCGAAGAATCCAAGCATGATGCCTGTTACAAGCAACAGCAGTCCCATAATTCCCAAGAATGCATGTGGTGAATCTGCATAGGGCAAGGAAACATTCATACCATATAGTCCAGTGATCACCGTGAGTGGCAACATAGTTACCGAAAAAATCGTTAGAACTTTTACCACAGCGTTTGTGCGGTTACTCAGCCAACCTTCATGTGTATCCTGCAGTGCCTCAGACAATTCCTTCGCAGTATCAAGAAGTGCCCACTGCCGTTCAATGGCATCAAGAGTGTCATCAAAGTAGAGTGCGAGCTCATCGGAAACAAATTTCTTATTTTTGTGTTCGAGTGTTCCTATTAGTGTTCTCTGAGGAAGCAAGATGCTTCGCATCGTAATGATGTTTCGTTTAAGGGTCATAATCTCTCGTAACAAGTTTACCTGCTCATCATTTTCAAACAGCCGATCCTCTATCACACGTAAGTGCTTGGTGATGGTGTCAACAAGCGGAAAAACATCTTCAAAGAACTGACTCATAAGTTCATATAAAAAGAATCCAGTCCCTGGTCCAAGGTACTCCTTTGCCTTCTCCTCAGAAGTATCCAATTGGTTCCAAAGCTTATCTATCAAAGGAAGGTTGCCTCTATGAAGTGTCGCTAAGAAGTTCTGCCCCAAGAAGATGTTTACTTCTTCTTTGAAGATTCTGCCAGTTTTCTTATTAAGATACGGGATATGAAAGACCAAAAAGAGATAGTCGTCATATTCCTCAACCTTTGGACGTTCATGTTCACTTAAGCAATCTTCAATGTCGAGCTCATGGAACCCGTACCGACTTTGCAACTCAAGTAAGTCCTTCTCTGAAGGGTTTCCATCGTCATGCCATGTAATATCACCATGTTGCAAGGTTCGCATAATTGGCAAGAAGGAGGTTCCTCGAAATTCATTATGAAAAGCTTATTGATATTGAAGTCTTGGAGCAACTAAAAGGACAATGTTCCAAGCTCCGAGCTTCAAATTCCAAAGAGATACGAAAAGTAGTTTTTGAATTTGGCATTTGGTATTTATCTCTTTTTCTTCGGCAAATACTTCTCCCGAGGGTCTTGCTTAGTCTCACTAGGAAGCTTTTCGTAGTGCCGAGAGCGAAATAACTTGTATTGAAGAAAGATGTACACAGCAGCAACAAAACCTAGGACTAGCCACCAAAAGCGCATTGAAACGTAACTAATATCTTCTGCACGAGCAACAGTAAGCACTAATCCAATGATACCGAACCACATAGAAGCGCTAGACCAAGACTTGCTAAGTTTTCGTGTAATTGGATTTGGTTGCTTCTTTCTCCAATGCTTCAGTGCAAACGACGTCACAATGAAGAACAAACAGATAAACAAAAAGGTTTGTACTTTTATGTCTTCGTACCCAAGAGCAGGTGGTCGTGGCCAAAAGATGTATGTAAAAATATTCATCGCAAGGATTCTCAAGTATTTGACGTGATTTATCAATCGATTTTCGCTGTCTTTTTCTTAGCAGGCTTTGTCACTAAAGAAACAAGCATCTCTTCCATCTCACGTTCTTTGATTGTACGAGCGGGTCGGATCAATATATATAAGAGGAATCCAACGACTGGCAATATTGCAACAAGGATGATGCAAGTGAACATATACAAGAATGAATGCGTTCTCAGTAAAATATCTCGTGTCGTAAAGAAAACAAGAAATACAACCACAGCACCAAGAATCAACATACTCAATTGCAAAATACGAAGCATGGGATCATCGGTAAGAATCACAAGCCATGGTTCGAGAAATGATTGGAGTGCGAGAGGCATTACCTATAGCTTAAAGATTCAGTGTGCAAGTTACAAGATACTAAAGTTTACACCACCCAACTCCCAACTCCCTACCTCCTAACCCTGACCCTAAAGATGCGGATACTTCCGCCGATGTACTACAACGTACACAATCGTTCCAAGTAGTATTAGAACTGACAAGAACTGATTGAAACGCAATTCAAAAGTAGGAAGAAGTAACATCGAACGAACAACTAAATAACTACCAAATACAAGAAACAGAAGAAGTTGATAAAGATACAACGCCATCTGCGAAAGGCGTTGTTCAATAGCAGCAAAGATACCAAGACTGCAAAACATGCCAACCAGAATGACGAAGTCGATGCGTGTTGCAAATACGGGGATGGAGAAATCTCCACGAAAGTACTCAAAGAAAAATGTTACAATCGTAGCAAAAAAGATCCCAAAAAGAGTCTCTGCTCCAGCACGATTAGACTTCTTACGAATGATCAGCAAGAAAAATGTTAGGAGTAGGAAGAATAACGCATAGTAGAGTTGAACAGGATGCACAGGAACAACATAGCGCACACCAAAAGTATCGTAGGTTACCCCCCATGGGACATCCGTTGGCTTACCATACGCTTGACCAGCAAAGAATTTACCAATCCAGTCAAATGCCATGCCAAAGCACGTTGCTGGCAGAAGGACATCGAGCCACTGCAAAAATGTCGCACGCTGAGTACGAGTGACTAAGTACAGCACACATCCAATACCTATCGCACCACCAAGGTAGCTAAATCCCCCATCCCAGAGAATGAAAAATCGCAGTGGATCTCGTAGATAGACACGATAATTCGAAATAACCGCTACCAAACGGGCTCCAAGGAGAAAGGCAATAAGGTATCTGCCAGCATGTTGTCGAAAGTGCTGCAAAGATAAATTTGCACTCTGTGCTAGTCTGAAGAAGAAATCAGCAGCAAAGATGATCCCTAGCATCAGAAAGACCACACGAGTCCAAATAAAGACGGGGCCAATGTTGAAGGCTTCGAACATACGCCTATACTACACGAAATGATTTACCTAGACCACGCAGCAACGACCCCACTTGATCCCCGTGTCCTCGAGGTCATGATGCCATACCTTTGTAATGTATGGGGCAATCCGTCTTCTCCGCATTCTAAGGGCAGAGAGGCCCGTAGTGCCATAGACGAGAGTCGTCAGACCATCGCAGATCTCATCGGTGTAAAGCCACACGAAGTGATCTTCACCGCTAGTGGCAGTGAGGCAAATAGTCTCGCTATGCGTGGACGTGCTGAGAAGTGGATACAACTCCACAGCAAACCTGGTCACATCATCACTGCGAGTGTCGAGCACAGCTGTACTTTGAAGATGGCAGATAAGCTCGAAGCACAAGGGTGGACTATCACCAAACTTGGTGTCGATACCAACGGACGAATCAACCCTGATGATCTTAAGAACGCACTGACAGAAGACACTGCGCTTGTCACACTCCAGTGGGCAAACAATGAAGTCGGGACTATCCAGCCCGTAGAAGTCATGGCAGCCCTCTGCGAAGAGGCAGGAGTCCCCTTCCACTGCGACGCTGTACAGGGCATTGGAGTCATACCACTGCCAACAAAACCATTTGAGATGATGACGATAGTCGCTCACAAGTTCTACGGACCAAAAGGTATCGGCGCACTCATCGTACGAGACGGCATACAACTCTCTGCACAAGTGATGGGGGGAGGACAGGAGTTCGACCTCCGCGCAGGCACAGAAGACACACCCAGCATCGTCGGTATGGCAAAAGCCCTAGAACTCGCAATCTCGGAACTCGGAACTCGGAACTCGGAACTTCAAAAACTCCGAGACAGCTTTATTGAAAATATCTTACGTGAAATATCGTGCGCATCCCTCAACGGATCTCTTGAACATCGCCTACCCAATAACGTAAACATGCGCTTTGCAGGACACGATGCAGAGACTGTCGTCATCAAACTCGATCTCGAAGGTATCTGTGTCTCTAGTGGTGCAGCATGCGTAACAGGGAGCACAGAGCCAAGCCATGTACTCCAAGCGATGGGGAAAGACCGCAATGCCGCAAAAGAGAATGTACGTATTACGCTTGGAAAAGATACAACGAAAAAAGAGCTGGATACGGTTGTGGAAGTTTTGAAGAAGGTAATTGTATAAATCCCAAATCCCAATTGCATCTATTTTGGGATTTGGGATTTGGATATTGGGATTTAGCAAATATTAGAGATATTGAATACTATTGACATATTTTATTATTAGTCTATAATTCTAGTCTTGCTCATTTAAAATCACCACTAATTCCCCATATATCCCAATTCTTTGGGAATCTCACTGAGTACTGCCGAAAAGGATTTCGGACCACAGTAACTCAGAAAATACCATGAGATCAACCCTTCAGAGAAGGGGGATCCGTGGGGAAACGCATGGAAGGAACCATGAAATGATGAAAAGTAGTCACAAGATGATGACGATCGTATTGGTCACAGCAATCGCGCTTCTGAAGCTCGAGCCAATGATGGAGTTCGTCAATCATCACCTGGACAAAGACGACAAGGAAGTCGTCCTCGGACAGGAAGCAGAAGTACCCGAACGATTCGAAGAGCAAAATGCTCAACCGATCGAAACGGTGCACTTCGAAACGGAATTCAAAGGTAGTGTACAGCAAACATACGCGCAACCGCGCAATGTGAAGCTAACATACGCCTTCGAAGATGAGGATGGTTTCGTGTGGGTTCGTGAGAACCCTATTGATAACCGCCTCGTTCCCGACGGAGACATCCGCTATGAGAACGGAAAGTACGTTCTCGAAGCTGGTGCAACCCGCTGGATTCGTAACTAGTGCTGGAGGTCAGTGCCTTACCGGGCCGCTGATCTCAGAGAGGAGACGTACCGGCTTTACCTTCTTCGCCTGCGTTTCCTCTTTTTTTTGTATATATTTTTTAGAGAAATAAGGGGAATAAAGGAAATAAAAGAAATAAGGGAGTCTCTTATTTCACGTATTACACTTCTTATACAAGATATAAATCTTATACACTGTTTGTCGTCTCTACGTACCGCTCCATAGCATCTAAGATAACTTGCCTTGCCTCTTCTGCCCTCCCCCAATCTTCCACCTTCACCCATTCGTTTTCTGCATTGGTATAGGTGCGAAAGAATTCAGCAACAGTATCTCGTGTGTAGTCTGGGAGGTCATCAACATTGGTAACGCCGTTAAATCGAGGATCAAACAACGGTACCATGAGAATCTTATCTTCGCGTACGTCATTATGAATCATATGCAACACTGCAACAGGGCGAGCTTCGAGGAGTGTTCCCGGATACGATGGCTCTGAAAGAAGCACTAATGCATCGAGTGCATTGCCACCTTCGGTCAGGGTTCGTGGAATAATACCAAAATCTCCAGGATATTTTGTGGTAGATGTCACTACTCCTGCAAGTTTCAAAATACCCATATTCTCATCATACTTATAGATGTTGCTCGTTCCTTGAGGGATCTCCACAATAACATTTACCGCTGCAGGAGCTCGTGGTCCAATGGGTACATTTGAGAATGAAAGAGGTATGCCGGCAACTGGCTGCTCCATGGGTGGAGAAGGAATATGCTTCATCGTCTGTGGCTCCATGACAAGAAAATCTCGTATGAAGGTTCCGACAAACAGAAGTAAGATCGTTCCAAGAAATAACCGAGTAGTGATTTTGTTCATTGGTTAAAGTGTATACCTAACACCAAAAAAAATTCAAGGTTAAAATGATGACTGTATTTTATGCCCTTCTACATCAGCAATAGTCTTACTCATAAACTCATCAAGAGACACTTCCGTCTGGTCTTTACTGACAACACCTCGCACTGTGACACCTCTTGAATTTTTCTCCTTGTCCCCGAGCACTAAAAGATATGGAATTCTTTGCTTCTCTCCATCTCGCACGCGCTTACCTAGCGAGTCTGATGCATCCATGAAGACGCTACGAATACTTGCAGCATGCAATACCTCTTGCACTTCCTTTGCATACTCCTCATGCACATCTGCCACAGGAAGAAGTGCTACTTGGATAGGAGCAAGCCAGAGTGGGAACATCCCAATAAAGTGTTCTATGAGGATACCCATAAAGCGCTGTGTAGAGCCAAGTATGGTTACGTGCAAGACAGCTGGCCTGTGCGATACTCCATCTTCTCCGATGTAGCTCATATCAAAGTTTTCTGGCTGATTAAAGTCTAGTTGCACAGTCGTAAGCTGCCATCCACGACCGATAGCATCTTTGACGAAGATGTCGATCTTCGGTCCATAAAATGCAGCTTCACCTTCATCGACGTCATACTGGACTCCCCACTTCTGCACCGCTTCTATGAGTGTGCTCTCTGAGCTTTCCCATACTGCATCATCCCCAAAGTAACCCTCTTTGTTTGCAGGATCTCGTACAGATACCTTTACGCTGATGTCATTGAAACCAAAGATGGCAAACACACGTTCCATAAGTCCAAGAATCATTGTTATCTCAGATGAAATCTGATCGTGACGTACGAAGTGGTGCGTGTCGTCTTGGGTAAGTCCCTTCACACGTGTGAGTCCAGCAAGCTCTCCACTCTTTTCGTTTCTGTAACATGTTGTGTTCTCTGCATAACGAATTGGAAGCTCTCTGTAGCTATGTGGGCGCGCATTGAACAGCTCAAAGTGATGAGGGCAGTTCATAGGCTTTAGGATGTACTCGTCTCCATCTGCGTCTTCCATGCTCGGCATCATCGCATCGTACTTTCCATGGTGACCACTCTGGATATAGAGTTCCTTCTTTGCAATATGTGGGATACCAACAAACGTGTAACCAATGCGTTCTTTCTCGGCGCGGATAAATGTTTCGAGTATGTGCTTGATCGTCTCCCCTTTTGGTAAGAACAATGGAAGCCCAGGACCTACCTTGTCACTGAATACAAAGAGATCCATCTCTTTGCCAAGTTTACGGTGATCTCTTCTCTTCGCTTCTTCGAGCATCTGTAAGTACGCCTTGAGCTCGTCTTTACTAGAAAATGCAGCAAGGTACAAACGCGTTAGCTGGTCACGCTTCTCATCACCACGCCAATACGCACCTGCCAAGCTCATGATCTTAAATCCATCTGCAGGGATCTCTTTTACATTTTCTACATGGCCTCCTTTGCAAAGGTCTACAAACATGTTGTTCCCATCGGCGTCGACATTGCGATAGTTCGTCACTTCAGTCTCCCCTTTCGTAGCGAGGTCTTCTATAAGCTCTACTTTGAAACGCTGTCCCTGCTCTTTCCAAAATGCTATTGCATCGTTGATCGCAAGCGTATCGACAGCAAATGTTTGTCCTTTATTGATAATGCTGCGCATTTCTTTTTCGATAGTCTTAAAGTCTGCATCGGTAATAGGCTCTTCGAAAAGAAAGTCATAATAACAACCCGTATCAATAGGTGGCCCTATGCTGATCTGCGTCTTTGGCCAAAGCTTGAGTACAGCTTGCGCAAGTACATGTGCCAAGCTATGACGCAATTTATATAGATCATCTACCTCTGATTCGACTTTGGATGAAGACATGCGCCAATAATAGCAGAGGAGAAAGAAGAACGAAAAGAACTAGAGGATCTAAATAGAGCAAAACCAGTAACCAGTAACGATCTACACCAACTCCAACTCCCTCTCGATAGCCCTCATCTCCCGCAATAAATTTGGGTCATTGTGTGCTTTACGCTCGATCTTGCTTACTGCATTCATAACAGTGGTGTGATCTCGGTTCGAAAATATCTCTCCAAGGCGCACATACGTTATACCCAAATGCTTCTTACCAAGGTACATCGCAATCTGCCGTGGAATAAGTATCTCATGAACACGAGACGTACCTACCATATCTTGTATAGACACTGAGTAATATCTGCTCGTGGACTCCATAAGATCTTGGAAAGTAGCGCGCTTCTTCACAACCTTTTCAAAGCCAGTGTCATTGGCCTCATCCATAGGATTTTGCGTCAACTTACCCATGATCTCCGCGATGCTTTTGATAGTAGGCATACGCTGCTCTAATTCGTACTGTGCAACAGCCTGCATCAAGATACCTTCAAGATCGCGGACACTACCCGTTGTGTGCTCTGCGATAAACTCAAGGACTTTCATATCGAGAAAGAGCTCGAAGTCCTGTGTCTTCTCTACAAGAATAGCAAGTCGCGTTTCATAGTCTGGTGCAGACACATCAGCGATCATTCCACGAGAGAAGCGAGACACAAGACGGTCATCAAGTTTCAGCTCCTGTGGAGGCCTATCTGCAGAGATAATAACTTGTTTATTATCCTCGTACAGTGCATTGAACGTGTGGAAGAATTCCTCTTGCGTTCGCTCTTTGTTTGCAAGGAATTGCACATCGTCAATAATAAGAACATCTACCTTACGGTAACGAGTACGCAACTTCTCCATCTTCTGTGTACGGATCGCTTCGACCACTTGATTTGTGAAGTCTTCTGAAGTTGTATAGACCACAGCAGCCTTTGGCATCGTTTTCAAGATCGCATTTCCTGTAGCTTGCAGTAAGTGTGTCTTACCAAGTCCGACATCTCCATAAAGAAATAGTGGATTATATTTATCTCCTGGGTTTATAGACACAGCCTGACAAGCAGCATGTGCAAGCCTGTTTCCAGATCCAACGATAAATCGCTCAAGACTGTAACGAGGATTAAGAATCTTACTAATAATACCTTCGGCCATCTTTACTTCTTGACGCCCTGGCATCTTCCGTTTCTTAAGCTCTGGGAAGTGAATAAGTAAGTCTATACTTCGTTCTCTATTATCCTTGAGAGCACCATCTACCTTATAAACAATCTTTTCAATTGTCGAATCCAATCCCTGAATCGCCTCGAGTGTTGGACCACGATAATGCTCCATGTGCCAGTTAAGAGACATGGGAAGAGGTAGACCGACAATGATAGTCGTGTTGTCTTTTCCAAGAAGAGCTGTATCTCGAAACCACGTAATAAACTGACTACGCTGCATATTAGGCTCAAGTATGCGGAGCACCTCGACCCACAAGTCTTGCAACTTGCGATCTTCTACAGCCGGTAGTACTGCGCTAGAAGAGGCGGATGACATCGTAAAAGGTAATAAGGAAGATGAGAGCAAGTAAGAAGATGAATCCAACCATATTGACGGTAACCTCTAAGCGACGATTTACAGGTCGTCCAGTAATACCTTCTATCAAAACAAAGAGTAAACGACCTCCGTCGAGTGCTGGAAAAGGAAGAATGTTTAGTATGGCTAGGCTCAAGCTGAGCAATGCCACTAAGCGAAGGTATGTCATAAACCCAGCTTGAACAGACGCATGTGTAAGCTGAGCAATACCAACAAGCCCTGTGATACCCTCTGGTACCTTGGCTGTACGGGCAAGCGAAGAAAAGAGTTGACCTATACCTATCACTGTCTGCTTCGTCATGACCTTTGCTTCACGGAGAGCGAGAACAAATGCCTCCCACACATTGCGATCTGGTGCAGAGATATCAAACGGTAAGAGAGAGATGAGTACTCCAGATTTTCCTTCGTCAAGAGTAACGCGAAATGTCTCTTCTTCTATAAACCCTTCTCCAGTTTTTACGACATATGTCACAAGAGTTTTCCCTGCTTGAATTTCTTGAACATCTAGCGTCTCCTGCACTGGTGTTCCATCGACAGATATGAGTAAACTTTTTTCAGGCACACCAACTTTTGCAGCACCACCTCCACTTATCACTTTATCGATAACTACACCGAGTTGCATCTGCAAAACTCCACCGTCCTGAGCAGCGCGCATTTCGTCAATCGTGAAATATGTTGGTATCCAGTTACCAGCAGAGAAACCTACAGTAAGTAGTGAGACTGCAAGAAGAAAATTCATAAACACACCTGCAACCAAGATGCACACTCGAGCAGGAATAGATGCTGAAGAAAAACTTCCAGGAGCTCGTCTCTCTTTTTCTGTCATTGCATTCTCTCCTTTTAATCGAACGAAACCGCCAAATGGGATCCAGTTTAATGTGAACTCCGTCCCCTTTTGCTTAAAGAGTGTACGTGCCTTTGGTGGCAGTCCAAAGCCAAATTCCTCAACGACAACTCCAGCTTTTCTTGCAGCAGCGAAGTGACCCCACTCATGAATAACAACGAGAACACTAAGCAGTAAAATAAATGCGACTGCTGAAAGAAGAATGGTCATAGAGAAAGAAAAATAAATCGAATGGAAAGCGATGCTACATGCTAAGTGGAAAACTTAATAGTTTTCCACACCAACTTGAACTTGCACCTTTGTAACTTCGAAGTTGCAATAAGTGAATGTTACAAAAAAAATCACTGCGAACATTAGTTAAAATAAATGAAAGATTCGCAGAATGAAAATGCAAAATGTAAACTGTAAATTGCAAATAACATTTGAGATTTGGTTTTTGGAATTTATCTTTTGGAATTTCCTCATCCATGTGCAATGACCCACGCTTCAACTGTCTTCACACCAGCTATCTTCAGTGCATGCGCACATGCATCGAGAGTTGCACCAGTCGTTGCAAGATCATCAACCAAGGTTACATGTTTCGGAACGGTATTTTTTATACAGGCAAAAGCATCTGCCACTGCAATGAGTCGCTCGTCACGATTGCGATGTGCTTGATGACCTGTTGGTCGTGTACGTCTGAGAAGATTGCACACCAGAAGGTCTCGGTCTCGAGCAAGCATCTCTGCAAGAAGCTGTGCTTGATTGAACCCACGTGAAAATTCTCGTGACCAATGCAGCGGAACAGGACACAGTACTGTGTCACTCCCCTGCATCTCTCTTGTGGTGATCATGATCTTTCCCAGCGCATCACATAAGGCAGGGATCCTCTTGTACTTAAATGTATGAATAGCACGCTGTAGTAAAGGACAGTCTCTATACATACTGGCAGCAATGATACGGTCTATAAACATGAGCCCTCGCATTCTCAGACGTTCTTCACGTTCGATCACTGGATGAGACACGAGCCAATGCACCTCTGCCTCCGTAACCCACTGGCCTTTGTCTCCTGTAAGGGAGCGGCGGGGGAACATCAAATCTAGTATGCTGGATATCATTTGTTTGTGTGAGAAGTGCTCGACGTAAAACATGCAGAGCGTAAGCGATGTAACAAATAGCTAATCCTTTGAATGTGATCATCTGTCTTTGAAAACTGCTCGTTTGTAAAATATCCAAGATCACGAGCTAAGAGACAATAATAATGCAATTCTTCTAGAGAGGTATGGGCAATACTGTAAAACCGAGCTCGTTCCTTCATAGAAGGCTTAATGCTTCCTTCAGCGAGATTAGCTGGGACGCTAGATGCTGCTCTACACATCTGATCAATAAGACGAAAGCGCTCATTAGATGGAAATGTCTTTGTTGCAGAATAAATCCATAGGCAAAGCTTGTGAGATTCTTGCCAAGTAATCATTTTTTGATAAGGACGAATATTCATGCATCAATGATGCTTCCACTCAGAGATCATTAGAAGATCACCTCGAGTACGTCGAGCACGTCGTCCACCTCTTCCCCCTTCACAAAGCCAAGAAACCCGTTCCAAACCCACTTAGAACTTAATCAAGCTCAAACAGATGTTTCACCTATATTCCTTGTCCCAAAGCCTATCAATTGGTAATCTCCTGCAGCCTATTCACATCTTCGGGCAATTAGCTCAGTTGGTTAGAGCGTCGCATTGACATTGCGGAGGTCACTGGTTCGAATCCAGTATTGCCCACCATCCTACGCGCAGCGTAGGATGCCAACCGTAGACTTTTGCGTTTACCTGTAAATTTTACGACAGAGTCGCTGCGGCTACGGATGGCGAGCCAGCAAAAGCGAAGGTTGGCCAGACATGGTTCTAACTCCCTTCAATACAGCCCACCACGCCTCACATGTGAGGCGGGGGGCGCCAATAGTAAATTATAGGAGTGTGCCCCGCGTAGCATAATAAATGAGGAGTAGGGCTACATACAGCTAAAATCTCCCTAAAACACCGAATAAAACATTATCTACCGTTAGTCAATAGTTCCCTGCTGTTAAAAAAACACGTTTTCCGCTATAATTAAATGATTTGGAAACACAAATACCAACAGACATTCCTCTACTCTCTTGGAGAGCACGACGCCGGCCCCTACATGAACGAACACACGTGTGGTATACAATCGCTACCATCGTCACAGGTGTGCTGTTTGGATACAGCATCGCAACGAAAGCATGGACATTTGCAGGACTTATCGTTCTCACTGCAGTTGCGTACTGGTTTGGACACAGGATAGAAGATCCAGTCGATGAGATCGCGATATGGGTAGAAGGATTCTTACTCGATGGACAATTTGTCCCATGGAGTCACTGCAAAGGATTTTGGCTCAACCAAACTCGCGAATTCACGGAGCTTCGCATCGACCACGACAAAACAATAAATAGAGACCTCATCATACACACAGGGCCTGTCAGCCCATTGGCGATCCGTACTGTTTTTTCTGGATTCATTCCAGAATTAACACAGCGCAGAGAACCAGTACTTGACATTATACAAAGATTATGCAAAATTTAGCATGCTGCACCACAGCACACACAACCAAATTGCCTTCAACCTTAGCCCCGAATGGGAGCGTAGGTTGCTTTGTGTAACGGGTGATGACGATACGAGTGGCCTAGAATCCCTTGGTTCTGCAGAGAATCTTAAGGGTTTAGAAGATACAGGCACTTCTATTGAAAGCATGCAAGCTACGATTGGTAGTGCCATAAACGCTGGAGTCCTGAGCAAAGAAAACCTAGAAGCCATCGTCCATAACCCCTCAATCCTGAGTGCTGCTCTCCAGAGCGGACTTATGAGTGATGAAAAGCGCTATGAGCTAGAGCAGTTCCTACGAAAGAAGGAACCCGAAACCTTTGGCAACCTGCACCCAGAATTACACATCCCTGCTAGGCAGATCGTAGAATTCCTACAAAATGAAGATAATGCAGACACTGCGGAGAGTGTGAAAGATGTTCTATCGGAGACACTAGATACTCCCGAAGCACTACTGAGTCTTACCACGCAGCTCGACCAACGCCTTGGAAAGTATGAGCTTCTCCAGAAGATCCTCTACGAACACGGAGGACTCAGTGTCGGAAACCTGATCAACATAGAGAAGATTCAGCAGTTCTTCGATGAATGGCACATGAAAGGCCTAGAAGGAAACGAGGTAGATATTGCTGACTGGCTTTGTGATACGTATGACATCCGAGAACCTGATGCAGGTAAGCTTTCTAAGGTATTCAATGAAATCTTTAACAATGACCTCGACCCTGAACTCACCAGAAACATCGAAGTTATCGGAACAAATCCTGATCCGAAGAATGCTGAGTTTAATCGCGCTAACGAAGCTGCTCTTAAGCGCATTAAAAAGATTGCACTAGAGAATGGGGACGCAAAACAAAAACTAGGAAGACTAGAAGCATCGTACAAAGGACTGAAGCACCGTATCTCTCATGCAACGACTGCATTTACGCAGTTCCTCCGCATGCAAGACAACGACCAGTTTGTTACACCAAGCAATGAAACACAACGCAACAGACCACAGACAGTCGATGCACTACGCAGTGAAGTACAGAAGCTGAAGATTGCACTCGATGGGAATCTGAAAGAGCGAGCAGCACTATTAGAGTCCAACCTCAAAAATCGACTAGAGCAAGATGGCGTACTGGATGCGGATGGAACGCTGAATGCAGAACTTGTAAACAACCCAGATGAAGTACGGGCTCTCTATGGCATCAGCAACTATGCCTTGCTTGGTCAGGTAATCCCTCGTGCATATGGTGACGTCCAGCGTATTCAGCGTATAGCAGATCCAGAAGTTCCAGCGAATGAACAAGATGTCGCTCCAGAAATTGGTGATGAAAACTATTTAAGCTATGCACGTAATGCACTCACACAACTCGATGAACTCGAACGACGCGAAGGTGATAGAGATGCCACTGGCCATAGAGGGTTTGAAGAACAATACTTCGATGAAGCAGTATTTGAGCAAGAGCAATCTACGCAGTGGGCGCAACGCATCGTCAGCGAAGGCAAGCTCCAAGCGCTAACTACTGAAATCGTTAATGGAAACATCCCTGAATCTGTAACCACAATCCAAGACCTCTTACGTGATGAACTACAATACCAAGACGATGGTACAGATCCTGAGCTGAAGAAAGATCAACTCACAGAAGCAGACATCGATGAATTCCCACAAGCACTTGTTGCACTGAGGAAACTTGCAGTGAAAGTCGCACGACCATCTGCTTCGGGTCAGGACATCACAGAACTCTACTACCAACTCAATCGCTTTGGCCAAGACCGCATCATGATGATCTTAGGACTTCTGGAAGACCGTAGAACACGAGAAGGAATAACCAAGGTTCGTGCACAACTTGCAGATACAAAAGAGGTTCTCAACAACGAACAAACACGTGACAAGCTTACTGCAGATGTAGCAGGCCTCCGCGAAAGTCTCTCTGGTCACAAGCATCTCAAGCACACCGTCTGTAAAACACTACAAATAGGCGATGGGCTGAATATGCAGTACGGAGAAATCTTAACAAAGCTGAAGTACGCAAGTGCGTATGAAGGGAAGAAGAAGGCACTCAAGTCAGTACGAGAAGCAAAAGTACGGATAGACCAAATGAAACAAGCGGTAAAGTTCCTCGATGGTCTCGACAATGCATTTGAAGAATACCAGGGCGATGTTGGTAGTGAGACATTTGGTGCCATCACTGGAGATAAGAATGCACCGGCATTTTACAACCGTGATACAGGTATGATCATGCTCAACCGTCCTGCTATCACAAAAAGCAAAAAGAGCTTAGATGAACATAAAAGACATGAGACTGGGCATGCCATTTTGCACATTCTTACAGAACGCAGCGGTCTTCTCGATGGAAAACTCTTCCAGATCTTAAACATCATCCGACAAGATGTGCCGCAGAGTGAAAAGATGTTTGGCTCAAACACTACATTTGAAAAGCTATTACACAAACAAGCAGTCAAATGGGGGCTAGAACGAAAAGAGGCGATCATTCTGTACCGTGCAAACCAAGAACTGGGAGACCAAAATGCTGCAGCAGCGAAAACAAAAGAGCAATTTGATGAACTACTCTTCGATGAACTCATCAACAAGCACGCAGACTGGGTAGAAGGTGGAAGAAAAACAGATAGCACTGACCCCGAGCAAATTGCACTATTCCAGCATATCGATGACACACTGGTAACAGACGACCAAAAGATCACACTCGACCAGCAGCTTCTCCACAATGCAGAACTCGGTGTTGGAAAAGTAGATGAGGCTCTAGGTTCATTCGACAATGGAGATGACGACAATGGAGGAAGTAGTGATGCAAGCGCAGACTATGACACTGAAAGAATGCGCGCAATAAATGATAGTGGCGCTGGAAATGGCGAAGGTGGAAACGGGAATGGTCAAGATGGTTCTGGAGACTCTATGGACGATGATGAAAATAGAGCAGATAAGAATGAAGTCTTCTCTCTAGATATCAACAAGAAAATCCGTGACCAAAGAGCAGAAATAGAAAAGATCCGTGTCACGTATGAGTCATACCGTGAATTCAAGTCTGTCCTTGAGCCAAAGTATGTGCACTTCCTCAGTGCACACAATCATGTAAAAGAGGCGTTCTTAAATAAGACATCAGAAGATGAAAATGTAAACACTGCATTGCTCTACATAGACGACAGTATGGCAGGAGTACTACAAATACTTAAAGACATCAAAAACAAGAAACTAGACCTGACCAATGCTCCAAGGGAAGGGAAGAAGGGCTGGAGAAGGATCTGGGACCATGTGGAATTTATGAGTGTGATGGACATAGTAAATATGGTGAAGTCTGGTGCAGAAGACATTGCTCGTATGTGGAAGCGACGTGGCGAAGCTATGCAAGCTCGTGTAGGAGAAGGTCTTACAGGCTGGATACCAAATAGTGTGCCATATGCAGGCCGACTAAAGAACGAATACCACAAACGAGCGAAGACGTCTGAAGTAGAAGAAGTAAACCAATGGAAAGAAGCCCTCAAAGATGACGATAGCTACGAACTCCAAGATCTTCTGGGAACAACACGTAACCCCGATATGGTCCGTGCCATCCTTGAATTACTTCAGGAACGTGGACGTATGAACTGGAACGATGAAAAGTTCTGGATAACTCTGAACGCACTCTCAAACTACAACATGCCTATCGACGCATGTAGACAAGATGATGTACTGCGAGACCGCTGGCTCCAGAAGCTTATCACCGACATCTTCGGAGACAAAGAACACTACTTCAACTGGAAGCAAGGAAACGACAGTGCTGTTGAATCTGGCAAAAAGAAATTCACACCAACAGTAGACCAATACGCGAACGTTAGGGGTGGTATGGACGCTGCTCTCGCAAATATGTTGGAGCTCTTTGTAGAAGGAGATAAACGAGGAAACATCCCCGAAGAAGTAAACCCCCACCTGTACGAAGAGATCATTCACTATGCGATTCGTTATGGAAAGATGTCCATGGAAGGCAAGTTCTTCTATCTGATCCAAGGAATTCGATGGGGCCTTCTCCCCATCGACCGTCTACGTACGATGGCTGGTTCTGGAGGAGAATTCATCAACACCTTCCCATTCATCGACTACTTCTACCAAAAGAACAACACACTCGAAGAGGTCATCGCACTTGGAAAACGATTGGATGGAGAAGAAAATAAATTCAAACCTGACAAGAAGACAACCATGTTCGTTCGTATGGAAATCGCAAGAGAAGAGAGTGTAAAGCAACGACTGCGAAAAGGTGTTTCAAAGAAAGGAGAGGAGACAGACCATGATGACATCCCCTACTTCATCCCTGAGCTCGACTACGGTAGCGTCGATGAATGGCTATCTAACATGAGTGGAAGCCGACAGAAACTTAGTAAAGAAGCCCTCAAAAACGCTTACGTGGGCTATAGCATGAAATTCAAAACCTTTGCCGTATTGGCAGAAGCTGACCAAAATAAAAGTATGCGATTTACGAGTGCGGACATCAAAGATATGGCCAATACAATAGGCTCATACATCCATGGAGATAACATCCTCACAAAAAACGGATTTACAGATAAGAACGTACGACCGTCATTGAGCCGAGGAGAATTTGGGCAAAAAGCAGTAATGGCCAATGGGGAAAACTCTGTAGCTGAATACCGCAACAACGTGAACAAGTTTATCGGTGCAGCTATGGATATTTATATGAATGATGATGCTGTATGGAACAAAATAAACGCTCATAGAGGAGCCCGAACTCCAGAGGAGATTGCAACGCGAAAAAAAAAGAGGTTGTGGATCGACAGATCAAACTTCGCACTACTTGATTTAGAAAAAAATACATCGAACATGCCACTTGTACGAGAAATAGCTGAATCAACTGGCAAGTTTATCGAGATCCTAGAGGCAAGGATGCTTGCAAATCCTGAGGCATTTAAAGAATTATTGAGACAATTTAGCTCAGGTGATAAAGCGAAACATTTCATCGCAGATGGCCCATCTGGAGGATTCACCAACAAAGAAATGTTGAAACTATACAACGGAAAATAAGAACCTTGCTTCGTATGCAAAAAAAACGCATGCTGCATCTATGCATGTAGAGATTACCCGTATCGATGATTCTCTCCCGCTTCCGCAGTACGAATCTGCAGGAGCAGTAGGATTTGACCTAGTCACACGAGTGACCACAACAGTCGAACCTGGGGCTATCGCTCTCATTCCTGGAAACGTCATCGTGAAAGTACCAGAGGGCCACTTACTCCTCATCACACCACGCTCCTCTCTTCCTCGCAAGAAAGGACTTGTCTGTCCGCACTCTGTTGGCATCATCGACTGCGACTATCACGGAGATGAAGATGAGATATTGGTCCAAGTCCAAAACATCACCAAAGAACCAGTGACTGTAGAGCGAGGAGAGCGTATCGCTCAAGGCCTATTCGTCCGTGTCGACCGAGCAGACTGGAAAGAGGTGGAATCACACGCAGCGCAGAGCAGAGGGGGATTTGGATCGACAGGTTCTCACGTAGAAAATATGACACATGTAAGAATATAGTTCCTGAAAGTCTCTTTGTTGTAAGTTGTAGGTTATAAGTTCTAAGTTATAAGTATTTTTCGTAACCTACAACTTACAACTTAGAACTTATAACTGTACTATCGTAAAGATGAAACATCTAGTTTTGATAGACGGCCACCATCTTATGTACAGAGCCTACTGGGCTATTCCTCGTACGTTTAAAACTCGAGCAGGTGAGCAAACCAATACGTCTTTTGGTATGGCATCTATGCTGCTCAATATCCTCCGTGCAGAAGAGCCGGACAATCTGGTGATCTGCTTCGACGAAGGGGATGAAACATTTCGGCATACGGAGATGGAAACGTATAAAGACGGGCGAGCAGAAACACCAGACGACTTCTACCCTCAGCTTCCTCGTGTCATGCAATTAATAGACACCTACGGCATGTCACGTGTCTCAGACAGGAAATATGAGGCAGATGATTTCCTCTGTGCATACGCGCGAGCAGGAGAGCAAGTAGGCATGCGTGTCACTGTCATTACTGGCGATAAAGACGCACTACAACTTGCTACAGAGAACATTCGCGTTGCCATACCGCATAAAGGGTACCAACAGACAGAGTACCTCGGGCCAAAGGAAATCGAAGTGAAGTACGGTATTCGACCAGATCAAGTTGCATCGTACAAAGGACTCTGTGGAGACAGTTCAGACAACCTTCCTGGCGTTCTTGGCATCGGACCAAAGACTGCAGCAAAACTGATGCAAGACTTTGGGAGTCTCGAAGGTGTTTACGCAAATCTTGGTGAAATAAAAAGTACTGTGCGCGAGAAGCTTGAACGCGATCGTGAGCAAGCCTTTTTCTGTGAACGTATGGCTCTACTTATCGACGACATGCCACTGCCAATCGCGCTAGAAGAAACACAATATACAAACATTGCCGCACAAGATCTTATCAACTTCTTCGTTGAACTAGAATTTACGATGCTTGTTCGCAGGTTTCAAGCGATGCTCGACACTCCGTATGGCGCTACGCACTTCATAGCTCCAGATTCTGTCGAAACAGCAGCCACCATAAGTAAAGGGGAAGACCAGATGGTGATGTTTTAAGCCATTGTGTCATCCTGAATCTGACGAAGTATGAACACATTAGATACTCAGCATTTTTTCGATGGTTAAATGCATAATTCGATATAATCTTTTAGCCCTATTTTAAGCCAAATAATTCGATCACAATATTTGATCATAAAAGCACCCTTTGCATACAAAAGGTAGTCACAAGCCTCTTGCAGTGTCATGCTGCTAGGTACAGACTGATCTTCGCATTACTCGATTAGAAATAAAACGTATCGACGTACGCTTTGATTTTACCTCTCCCCTCCCCACTCACATGCCAAAGGATCGCGTGATAGCAAGCCTAGATATAGGAAGTTCTAAAATTCGTACTATTGTTGCTGTTATTGATGCTGATCGCGACCAAGAGGTACCGAACGTAATAGGAGTAGGCATCTCCCCTTCCCTGGGAATGCGCAAAGGAAATGTTATAGACGTAGAAGAACTTATCCACAATATCATCTCCTCTCTTGAAGATGCAGAGCGCATGGCAGGTGTGCCAATCAACCATGTGTTTGCTGGTATGAGTGGATCTCATATAGAAGCATTCGACAGTCGTGGCGTTATCGCGATCTCAGGATCGGAGATCACCATGGACGATGTCGGCCGTGTTCTTGAGGCTGCACAAGCTGTGAGCATCCCCGCAAACCGTCGTATCCTTCATATAGAACCAAAGTCCTTCGCTGTAGATGAGCAACGCGGAATAAAAAACCCTGTCGGCATGACGGGTATTCGTCTAGAAGTCGAAGCACATATCATTACTGGTCACGTCCAGCATGTGAAGAATGTAGAAAAGTGTGTAGACCAAGCAGGTGTAGACATCGACGAGCTTGTACCTGCAACGATCGCTGCATCTGAAGCAGTACTCACGAAAAGACAAAAGGAACTTGGTGTAGTCGTTATCGACGTTGGATCAGGATGCACAAGTATCGTAGTCTTCGAAGAAGGAACTATTCTCCACTCTGTCTGTCTACCACTTGGTGGCGAGAGTGTTACAAACGACATAGCAATAGGACTCCGCACCTCTATCGACACAGCGGAAAAGATCAAGATTGAGTTTGGCTCTGTGCTCCCTGAAGAAATTCCAGAACGCGAAATGATAGACTTGTCCTCTGTTAGCAAGATCGACACGCAAACTATTTCAAAGCGCTACATGGCTGAGATCATGCAAGCCAGGTACTTCGAACTTTTCTCTATCATCAAAAAGGAGCTTGAACGCATCGGGCGTAGCGGGATGCTTCCAGCTGGTGCACTCCTTACTGGAGCAGCGTCCAAAGCACCTGGAGTACTTGATCTAGCGCGAGACATTCTAGGACTCCCTGTACAAATGGGATTCCCAGTCGATATAGGAGGAGTTATAGAAAAGGTCGACGATCCAGCATACGCCACTGCACTTGGTACCCTCGTCTGGGGTATGCGTGAAGGAAAAAGATCCCCTCGAGTTAACCCTGTCCAATTCAAGCGTGCTGCTGCACAAGTCGGCTCATGGCTAAAGAGCCTACTGCCTTAAATTCTGTCTTATTTTCCCATTATTCTCATGTCTGATACTCTCCGATCTCTCTTCACCGCTTCAAAGTCCAATGGGTCAGCTGGATCCTATGGCGGGACTGGTGACGATGATGCTACAACCAACACTTCCACACGCGAAGTCCGTCCAGATGTTTCACCTGGTGCCGACATCCGTGTCATCGGAACTGGTGGTGGTGGTGCAAACGCTGTAAAGCGCATGATAGATGCTAAAGTTCAAGGTGTTGAATTTATCGCTGTAAACACTGATGTCCAAGCACTCTACCACAACCCTGCCCCTAAGAAGATCACGATTGGTCGTGGAACGACACGTGGACTTGGCGCAGGTGCAAACCCATCTATAGGCAAGAAAGCTGCCGAAGAAAGTAATGAAGAGATCAAATCAAGTATCGAGGGAGCCGATATGATCTTCATCACAGCTGGTCTTGGAGGTGGGACAGGTAGCGGAAGTATTCCTGTTATCGCAGAGCTTGCACGTAGTATGGGTATACTTACTGTTGCTGTTGTCACGAGACCATTTAGCTTCGAAGGACAGAAGCGTAAGAAGGTAGCAGACGAAGCTCTCGAAGAGCTCAAGAGCAAAGTCGATACACTTGTCACCATTCCAAACGACAAGATTCTAAGCCTTATCGACAAGACCACTCCTCTCACAGAAGCATTCCAAGTCGTAGATGAAGTGTTGCAGCATGCCATAGAGGGTATCGCAAACTTGATCATCGTCCACGGTCTTGTAAACGTGGACTTCGCTGACGTAAAGTCCATCATGCAAGATGCTGGAACTGCACTTATGGGTATCGGATACGGTACAGGAGATAATCGCGCTGCTGAAGCTGCACGCGCTGCAGTAGACAGTCCCCTCCTTGAGCAATCTATCAATGGTGCAAAGGGTGTCCTCTTCAATATCACTGGTGGAAATGACCTCTCAATGTTTGAAGTAGACGAAGCTGCACGCATCATTACTGAAGCTGCAGACCCAGATGCAAATATCATTTTTGGTGCTGTTATTGATGAAAACTTCACAGGAGAAGTAAAATGTACAGTGATCGCTACAGGATTTGATGACATAAAGCCTTCTGAAACATACCAAATGTCCACGAGCGCCTTTAAGCCTCTAGAAAACATCGGAGCACCTGGCTCTTTCTCATCAAACTATGAATCAAAGAGAAAAGAAGGAGTACCAGGACAGTCCCTCCTAGAAGCCAAATCTACTTCTATTGATCTGAACGAAGAAGAGCTAGAAGTGCCTGCGTTCATGCGCAAACCTATCAGCAAATAAAGGACGGTCCGAACCAGAGTGCGTCGGGGTGGCGCGCTCTGGTTGCGGTCCCAAAGCATCGCAGGAATCAGCAATGCTACAGGAAACCAGTTTAGTAGTATATGCAACAGCTCACCCCTTCCAAAAATGGTGGTTTTTCGCTATAATAAGAGGATTTCTTTCTATAAAATCTTATGCCTAGCAACACCACTACGGACAATCCAGCAAAGATCCTTGACGCTAAAGTGAAGGCCAAAGTTGCTATACAAAAAGAATTAGGATGGCCTACAGAAGCCAAGAAGCCAATGCTGTGCATCCCTACAGGACTCACAGAAGAGCTCGGAGGTCCACTCTTTACCAAGCTCATCGATGGACTCGTGAGTCTTGGCATACAGGTTCTTATCCTTGGAAAGGGCTCAGCATCGTATGGAGAGATGGTCTCAAAGCTCTCCTCAGAGAAGAAGCACCTCTTTGCCATCATTCCAAATGATGAATCGTCTCAAAAACAGATGTATCTAGCAGCAGATATGGCACTGTTCTTGAGTAACCCCAAAGGGATGAAAGAGGTCCAGACCTGCTTAAGTAATGGTGTGGTTCCTATCAGTCCGAAGAACGATGAACTAGAAAAATACAATGCAATCCAAGAAAGTGGCAACGCCTTTATATTCGATAAGCTTAATGAGTGGAGCTGTTACGCAGCAGTAGTGCGAGCAGTAGAAACACACGTGTTCCCGTTTGACTGGAAAACGATCCAGAAGCATTGCATGGAGTCTTGATACTCCATCGAGGTATTCGATCAATCAAATATACGATGAGAAAATCCCAAATCACAAGCACCAAATCACAAAAAAGTAGCTAGCTTGTTTTGATCTTAGGATTTTTCTGAGATTTGGGTTTTGGGTTTTGGAAATTCCCTATGTATTCTCTATACGATCACCATATACATTCTCGTTCAGCAATTTCCCCCATGGGCTGGAAGATGAGAAGCTTTTTTTCAAGAGCTGAATCTAACGTGCGACCACTTTGGTAGCCAAACAGATCTAAACTCCTCGGAACGATGAAGTGATTGGAGTAGCTTGGCTCCACGCGTAAATTACTATACATCGCAAAGGTTGTTCGCGACTTCAGACCGATGTACGGCGAGATACCATTGAGTATCATGACAAAAAGTACAGCAGATGTACCCGTAGAAAATTGCAGGGGCTCACATCGCATACCAGCACGATACGCAAAGAGCACTGCAGTACCAGAAAGGATCAATGCGAGTATGCAGAAGAGCTGCCATAGGATGTATGATGCTAAGATGGCAAGGGTATCAAGTGCTAGACCCATCGCTACGAAGACGCCAAGGGAGATGATGATGAGAAACGTAACTGCATAGATCCTGCGCAATGCTCTGGTAGGTGGCATGAGCCACGCCCAGCGTTTTTGTACGTCAGACAAGATAGCTGACGGTAAGCACACGAGTAGTAGAGTGATCATGACACTTGAGAAATCGTAAAAATGATGCTCAATATCTAGAGATAATGACACATGAAAGAGCACGCCCAAAAAGACACCATAAATACGTGTACGAGAAGGTAGGAGAAGTATTGCGATAACCGCCTCTGCTATGACCGTGTATAAGATCGCACCATGACCAAAAAACGATCCTTCTGGAGATACCTGCAGAAACGCGGCTACATTTCTCGAAAACTGAATTGCACAACTGAGTGTAGGGTCAAAGAATGCAGTATTGAGCTTCGCAAAGAACGAAAAAGCGTACACAGTGACAAGGAGAAGTACCAGAGCAGAGCGGAAACGTTTTTCATCGAACGTTTTACCAGAGAGGGTAGGCAAGAAATGTATGAGAATAACGATGTTTGCGAAAAATAGTACCAACCTATGGTTAGGTGTTTGGGGAAGGAGAATCAACACATCAACGATCTGCAGAATAGACACTGTCAGAAGACATTTTACACAACTGGGTCGTAGCAGTAGTACAATGCACGAGAAGGCTAAGGCAGTCTCAGCGATACTACGCATAGAGAAAGGGTCATCGACAAGTGCTGTATGCCAAGCGATATTGGATGTAAGAGAAAAAAGTGTTGCACAGCCCCAAAGAAAAGCAAACAATGTTAGAGGAGACAGCTTCTTCATATACCGTATACCATATACTAAATTCCAAATACCAAATACCAAATATCAAATCGCAAGCAGCTATTTAGATTTTGTGAGAGAAAGATTAGACTCTCGTTATGCATAGTGATGTTGATGAACGGCCATTTGCCTACTTTCGGATCTTCTTTGGCATACTGATGGGATGGCAGATCTGGACTGTGCTTACGACACACAGGCTCATAGATGATTTCCTCGTGTCAAAGTTCTACTTTACATATCCAGGGTTTGACTGGATACAGCCACTCAATATGGCCGCGATGCAAAACGTGATCATCATGATGTTTGTCGCATCTCTCTGTTTCACGATTGGGCTGCTCTATCGCATCAGTTCTATAGTTCTATTCAGCGGATACTTGTATATCTTCATCTTGGATCAAACACTATTTTTCCAGCAGTTCTACCTCATCATCCTGCTCTTATTTCTCATGATATGGATACCAGCACATAAGACAGAATCCATTGATAGTATCTTCAATACGAAGATTCCTGCACCACAGGTATGGCAGCTCTGGGCAGTACGATTTCAACTTGCTGTTGTCTACATTTTTGCTGGATTGTTCAAACTCAATGCTGATTGGCTCACTGGAGAACCTATTCGTACATGGTTTCCCGAGATTTCTTCTATCGGTGTGTGGATATTCGTCTATGGAGGAATCCTTTTCAATCTCTGCATCATTCCGCTGCTTCTCTATAGAAAGACGAATACATTGGGGCTTATACTTGTCTGCATATTTCATATAACAAATGAACTCCTCTTCAATATCGCAATATTTCCTTGGATCATGCTGGTCCCAACAGTCCTATTTTTCTATCCGCAACGCGTAACCCGCAACCCGCAACCCCACTACGACAAGGCAACGAGGGGCAGGCCCGTAACCCATAACAATACATTGAAAACCCTCTGCACACTCTACATCGCAGTCCAGATCCTAGTGCCATTACGAACATTCCTCTACCCAGGGGATTCATCTTGGACGGAAGAAGGAAGAAAGTTCTCCTGGCAAATGATGTTGAGCTACAAAAACGTAGAGTCCTTCCAAATGTACTCTGTGAATCCTACAACGCAGAAACGACGAGACATAGACCTGACACAATACATAAACGAATTTCAATCGGCAGTCATGATACGTAACCCTCTGCTTACTGCACAATTCGCTCGGTGGATTAGCACAAAATTCGATCCCCCAGCGGAGATCTATGCTCAAACTTTGATATCGTTCAACGGTAGAGAGCCTAAAGATATGATCGATACAACTGTAGATCTCTCAAAAACAACAAGAAGGATTCTCCCGGGACAATGGATTAAAGCATTATAAGAGGAATCTCAGTAAATATGATTGTGAAACCGTTGTCGAGACCTTAAACTCTGCTGCACACGGGTCGGTAGCTCCAGCCTACGCCAAGGCTACGGCCGGCAGGGCAAGTACCCGTACAATTGATCTTTCGTCTGCATCCCCTTATGGGTCGGTAGCTCAGTGGTAGAGCAGGAGACTCTTAATCTCTTGGCCGTGGGTTCAAATCCCACCCGACCCACCATTCGACTGCGCTCATGGTCTTCGTTGCTTCGCAACTCAGGCCACGGCTTCGCAGTCGAATGACTCTGATACCAATTACTTTTCAAAACGATACCAATAATTATAGAATGTTTATCTGCGATTAATGCCGTGAAGCTTTCACTATAGTGAAGCAAGGAGGTTAGATCTACTCATATGAAGAGTATCAGTTTGAAAGCGAAATGGTATGAGCAAAGCTCGCAAGCTGAGTCGAAGAGCCCAACAAACACATACAAAACTATCCATTCGTCTCGATCCTGTGGATCTCACTCATGGTAAACCAAGCTAAAACACCTTCCTCCCCTTACAACAATTCGTTCCATCTTTGAGAGGAGCGAGTATCGCGATGGGAAGATCGTTATGCCATGCGATGGTATCTGGCTGGACTTGGTGCTTGATGGCACGACCATGAGCGATGTCGTCTGCTTCACTATCGCTTACATCAATCTTGTTCATGCCTACAAGGATGTCTTTCAAAGGAATGACGTGGCCCCATGTAGCTTTCTTCGGTGCTACTGCAGACTCCAGAGTCCAATCCCCTACTGTTGTCCGGCACAATCCAGACAAGTAACCACCACAGCGGATGGCATCTCCTAGGTCGTGTGCAAGAGAACGAATGTACGTACCACTTCCACAACCCACATGCAGTACTGCTTTGGGGTATTCATACGAAACGATAAAACACTCTTGTATTTCAACGGACCGTGTTGGCATGTTCACACCTCTACCCTGACGAGCTTTACGATACGAGCGCTCGCCTCCTATTTTTATGGCAGAGTGAATAGGGGGTACTTGATCAATGACACCAAGGAATCGATTTTCGATCATCGTACGAAGCCCTATGAGATCTGGCGGCTCAACTCCTGGCTTACGTTGGATCTCTTCTATGATCCCCTCACGATCAAACGTACTACTGATAGCTCCAAACTGGACAGTAGCATCGTATGTTTTTGGTAATTGAGAAAAAAGCTCAACTACCTTCAACGCCTTCGCGCCAACCGCAAGCACCATCAAACCAGACGCTGCAGGGTCTAACGTACCTAGATGGCCAACTTTCTTCTCATTTAAAGATGAGCGAACCATAGAAACTACATCATGGCTTGTTGGCCCTTCGGGCTTATCGATGAGGAGAAAACCGTGTTTCATTACTTTGCATGGTATGTGGTATTTGGTATTTGGTATATGGAATTTTTCTTTTTTTTTACAATTTGGGATTTGGGATTTCATGACATATTTATCATTTCCCATTGAACCAGCAAACGAGTAACATACACAACACTATGTCATTAACCCTCAGCTGGGATCTGTTCGTGATTGTGTTCTTCGCGATTGTCATCACCTACAGCTTCATTATAGGGAAACACGAATCCGTTAAGATTATCATCTCGACGTACATTGCTATCGTTGCTGCTCAAGCAGTAGGAAACCTGATGCAAAGACTATCTGGAGAATCACAACCCTTCCTCAGCACTGTAGGTATCACGGTAGATATCACACTGCTTGCAACAACAAAACTATTGCTGTTTGTAGCTACGATAGTACTACTAGCTGTACGTGGAGGATTTGAAGTAGAGTACAAGACAGAAGGTGGAGGTGTTGGAGATACTGCACTGACTGGGCTCTTTGGATTCGTAACAGCGGGACTACTCATGTCTACCCTTATGACATTCGTCGCAGATGTTCCACTCCTCGATAAGAACATTGCACTCACACCAAACATTGCACTCATCACTGCACAAAGTGATCTTATGAAAAACATGATCACCTACCAAGATGTCTGGTTCGCACTTCCTGCAATCATTCTTCTTATTATTGGATTTACACACGGAGAAGAAGTGGTTGAGTAATAATGACAAGTCTCATTGCGACGTAGCAAATCGCTTCGCCTATATCTTTTGGATAAATAAGCCTACATACACTATAAGCCGACAAAATCGCATAAAAATAGTATAACAAGATATATTTTTTCATGTTGCAAGTATTCTTTAGTACAAGTACACAATATCCCCTTGCAGAAAGTCTCCACGATAGTAACAATAGGAGAGATTTATCCCCCCTTTCACTCATGTCTAAAGCTCTACAACTTTTACCTATACAGATCAGCGCCGCAGTGATCACATTCTTCACATGGACTCAGACGTCTATGGCTGGAATCTTCGGACAACCTGCTGACTTTGGAGGAACAGCAGATGAAGGTGCGTTCCGTAGTAGCGTCACCAATATTATCAAGAAAGTTCTGTCCTTCATGGCTCTTGTAGCTGTAGTCTTGATAGTTGTTGCTGGTATCCGTCTTGTCCTCTCTCAAGGAGAAGAGGCAGAGAAAGACAAAGCAAAGAAAACTATTCTCTACGTTGTTATTGGTTTGATCGTCATCATCATCGCTCGTGCATTGGTTGACATCATCATCACTGCAATCTCCTAGTTCTCCAATCTTGAAACAAAAAACCAGGGCATAGCCCTGGTTTTTTTATATAGCAGAAATCGTCCCCCATTATCATGGGGCAGAGACGTCACAGTGTAACGTACCAACGGAATACGGAATCAAGAAGGCTTCAAAGGCTCCTGAAATTTTTCTAATGCAGTTGTGACATCTATTTCTACCTCTTCTATGGGAGATGCCCTATCTCGGACAGTGATAGTATCTATCGTTACTTCTACGATGCTATGAGCTGGAACAGCATGTATCCAGCGCCACCATTTCTTTGGAAAGAGCCACTGCAGTTGCATGGATTCTGTTTCAAACTGCACATCTCGACAAGTACCGAGACGCTGTCCACTTTCCGTGGTAATAGTCTGACCAAGAATAGGCCGGCAACCAGTAAGAATAGGTTCGAGTCTGAAGATTTCCATAGGGTCGCATAGTGTGCTTGCACTGTTTATGGAGACGACAGTTCCAATACTCAAGATGTCATGAGCGACACAAAAAAGCTGCTGATGAGACGAAAAACCTGAGACAGAGACAAATATACCTTCTATTCCACCTGAATCAGGATGTATCAAAATGCCCGACAGAGTACCCAGAACCTCTTGGGTGGGCTCTTCAACAACTTCCATGCCAAGACAAGTGGAGAAACGAACCTGCATTTGGTATAATTATACACGATATGCATCTCTTCGCAGGTTCTTCTCACCCGGCCCTCGCCAAAGCTATAGCCAAAGAATTAGGTATAGAGCTAGGTGCCGTCACACTAAAAAAGTTTAGCTGTGGTGAACGATATGTCCGTTATGAGGAATCTGTCCGCGGCAAAGATGTGTACATCGTGCAGACAAGCGGACTAAATCCAGATGACGCACTCGTCGAACTCTTCCTCATGATCCAAGCTGCAAAGTTGGCATTTGCAAGATCTGTTCATGTGATTCTTCCAAACTATCCTTACGCAAGACAAGATCGTGTTTCACAGTGGCGTGAACCTATATCTGCAAAACTCATCGCTCACCTGCTCGAAGAGTCAGGAGCAGACCACATCATGACGATAAATCTCCACTCTGACCAAATACAAGGATTCTTCTCTGTGCCCGCAGACGCACTAGACACAAGTCACATCTTTATAGAATACCTAAAAGACAAGCACCTTCCAAACCCTATAATAGTTTCACCAGATATCGGCGGTGCAAAGATCGCAAAGAAGTTTGCAGATAAGCTTGGAGCAGAGCTCGCCATCTTGCATAAATCTCGGCCAAGTCACAACAAAGCAGAAATCCTCGAAGTTGTCGGGGAAGTAGACGGTAAAACCTGTATCATCTTCGATGATATGATCGACACAGCAGGTACACTACTCACTGCACAAAAAGCCCTTCTTAGTCGCGGAGCAAACAAAGACATCTACGTAGCAGCAACACACCCTATATTCTCTGGGCCTGCCATTGAAAGGTTAGAAAAAGCTACATTCAAAGAAATTATCGTAACCGATACCATGCCTATTAAAAAGACTGCAGTGAAAGGACTCAAGATACTCTCCGTCGCACCAATGATTGCAGAAGTTATCAAAAATGTAGACGAAGGATCGAGTGTGACACAGATGTACGGAAAGAAATAAAGGCACCAATTTTCAAGGGGATCAATGTTATCAAGGTATTTTTATGGAACACAAAACCCAGAACAATACGACAGTGACAAACAAAGTATAAGCTAGTACACTAAGTTTGGTTTCCCCTTTCCCTCTTTCACAATATGAAAAATGCTATCACTATACTAATGGCTTTGATCATGACACTTAGTGCTCAGTCAGTATTTGCTGCAGATGGAGACAAGCCTTGTGAGAATATGCAAAGGATGGAGAAGCTCCGTTGTCTTCGCAGCACAAGACAGGGGAATTCCACAGAAAATAGAAATGATGTACAAGCCAGATCTATAGTAGAACAATGTCGAGAAGAGCGCGGAACACTCAGAGCTCAATGCTTAAAAGAAGGACGAAGTGTCAAAAGCTACAAAGCAGATAACAGAGAGGTCATCAAAGAGCGAAGGCTGCTCCAGAGAGGAGACAGGCCAGCAAAAGCTAAGAAAGGATCTGAAAGCATGCGTCGCATGAAAAAAGATGAGCTCAAAGAGCGTCGCATGGCGACTCGAGAGGAAGGAAACGCTCGAATCGCCCAAAAGAAGACCAGGATGCAGGGACTAAAAGAAAAACAACAAACAGAGCTACGTGAGCGCATGAACACCGTACCAACAAGAAATGTACTGACAAAGTCAGAAGCAAGGACTAGTGCACGCAGGCAACATGAACGTACACAAGAGCGCAGAAGTGGTATTCGAGCAGCACACGATGCATGTAAAGACACCCGTGGCACAGATCGACTTCAGTGTCTCAAAGACAATAGGGCAAACTAGTGAACTTTTTCTGCCCAAGAAGACGTCAAGTACTCCACTGGAGCATAGTTATCTGTTAGGACAATCTGTTGAGAAAGATCATACGTCGATAGGTCTACAAGACGGTTGCATAGCCCCTGAAAGAACGAATCACGGTGGCGTGTATATGTTGTACTACAGAAATCTACCTCTGTATCTCCAGCAAAAGCAACAAAAGCAACATTTTGGACTTCGTCATACCCCTGATCCTCAGATGAAAAGATATAGATATTATTAAAGACAGTCGCAAACGTCTTGATAAGTGACGGAATGATGGAACGCTGGTCATCTGAAAGTGTCCCGATAAAGTTCCCCATAAATACCCCATCATCAGACAAGCGATCGGAGACAAGCGTAAAAAATTCCTGCGTTGCCATATGCGAAGGAATACTCATACCTGAAGAAAATACATCACCGAAGATAAAATCATAGCTTCCAGCGCTGTCATGCAAAAATCTCCTACCATCTTCAACGTGACTGGAGATCTCTGGTGGATTGGAATACCCGAAGTATTCTGTCGCTACTGCAAGAAGTTTTTCTTCAATATCGACAACATCTATAGCAATGTGTGGAAGCTCTCTGTGAAATACCTCTGGGATCACATATGCACCAGCACCAAGTACGAGTGCGTTGTCTATAGGCTCTGGAAGAATCGTATAAAGTTTATAAAACTCAGTGTAGGGGAAAAGAAGCTCCTCAGGATCATCGAGAAATAGCGCTGTAGACGACGTGCGATCCAGAAAGAGAACTCGTGCTAGCCGAGATTCATGGATGGCTTCAAGGACACGAATCTGCTCATAGGTACCATCTTCTGAGTAGAGAATGTTGCTTGGTAATGGGGCACCATATGCCGATGTTGCTATAAAGAAGAAACACAAGGCAATAAGAAATGCTCCAACTTTGTAGATGCTTTGCTTCATCTTCAGCGACAATCCAATAAGGCCGATTATGATCAAGACAAAGGCAACCGAGATGACAATCTCTTGTACACCGACGAAGGGGATCAAGAGAAATCCTGTTGATAAACTCCCAACGATGCTGCCAACAGTGGACCAGCAGAAAACAGTACCCGCTACAGTCCCCAGACCTGTACGAGGACATGCTTTCTGTTGAAGAGTAATGACATAGGGAGATAGCATGCCAATGAGTAAGCTCGGCAGCGCAAAGAGTAGCAACGAAAATAAAAGAGGGCCTGCAGTAATGCTGAAGTCATATGCATACCATGGCAACACGGTTGTCGTAAGAAAAGAGAGCAGCGCTACGCTACATCCACTTGCGAGAATGATCCCGTAAAGATAGGTACTATCTGGACGGCGATCTGCAAGTCGTCCACCAATGATGTACCCCAAACTCAAAAATGCAAGAACCACACCGATCACACTCGAAAACGTAAAGATGGTATTACCGTAATAGGGCGAAAGTATGCGTGTAGCCACCACTTCTATTATCAGTAGAGCTGCACCAGTGATAAACACAACAAAAAGGAGTATATTGTGCTGCATCCAAGCAAGGAGAGATTTCGGTATTAGAAGAGAGGTACGCGACATGTACCTATGAGCGAAGATGCTTATTGTACTCCTTGTTCGTCATCAGAAGGAAAATAGCTGGAAAGATCCCAGCAGAATTCACGATGAGAAGAGCGACATACCAATAATGCTTATTCATACGAGCAGCCCTCCACATAGCCCACCCCTTAAACGCAAGATCTATGAATGCTACAAAAACAATCACTCCCATGAGAGAGTTCATACCATATGCATCTCCTACAAAGCCCATATTCTGTGAAAGTATCTGAAAGGATTCACCCATGAACAGATTGTACTCTAGACAAACTTGATTGCAAAGCGCTGTTCACCTACCCTATCGACCATATGAGACTAAAGCAAAAACCCTTTTGGAATAGCACATATTTCGTATGGCTGTCGGTGGCAGCAGTGATACTGGGGCTCTGTATCATACAGTTTCAAACCAGCAATCCCATAGCAGTTGATGAAGGCCTACGCCATATTGTCATGGCTGCAGAATATAAAGACAATGGCATATTTACAGTAAAAGGATGGGGTGATTATTTCTTCACGGGATACTTTGCTAAACACAACAGCGACCCTTGGTTTCTAGCACATCTCACCTACATTCCCTTCACGCTATTTGCGAGTCCGATCATTGGCTTGAAGCTATACACAGTCACACTCGTACTTCTTTTGTTGACATGCTTCTATCCCCTATTGCGGTACTACAAAACATCACCCCTACTTACAGCACTCTTTCTCCTCGGACTACCATTTGGAAGTGTGACATTTCTCTCGCGCCTCGTCATCGCTCGACCGCTTGTCTTTTCTATCGGAGCATTTCTCCTTTCCTACAATGCAATTCTACGTAAACAGTATTGGCAACTGATACCCATCATTGCAATAGCGGTATTATTCTCGCACCTATTCCTCTTTGCACTCTTCATAGGACTGAGTACGAGTCTGTGGCTGCTGTGGCAAAAAAGATATGCAGAGTCAGTTTACTGTAGCATAGCATCCCTGCTAGGAGTCGCGATCGGTATTGCACTACATCCTGAGACCGGAGAGTATCTCCATTATCTTGTCACCGTCTTCTTTGGGATGGTATTTGGCACATCAGATCTGTTAGTCGGTGGTGAAGTACTTTCAGGACTAATCAATCCAGATATAGCACTATGGCTCATCATCATTGCACTCTTCTCCAGTGCATGTTCTCGATACCGCAAAGCATTTATTCGAGAACTAGTACAGAAACGTCCAGAGATCATACTTACCAGTGTCTATACTCTTATATTTCTGTTGTGCTATATCAAAATGATGCGAACAGTTGAGTATCTGTATCCCATTCTCTTGATACTTCTACTACAGATAATCACACTCACAAGAAAGAGGCAAAAAGCGGTAGAGACGTATCTCCACGAACCGGTCTATCCCAAAGGACGTATAACAGTACTCCACACAATGCTTATACTCTTTTGTTTGACACTATTGACGGCGACACTTAACGAAAGAGGCAATAGCAAATATAACATCCTCGAAAGATACAGTGCTATAGAACAAGTCCCTCCAGGCAGTCGTGTTCTTAATATTGAATGGAGTCCTTTCCCGATACTCTTCTACCTCAACCATGAGGTACTCTACGCTCGTGGCATGGCCCCGCATCTCGATGACTCCACTATCCTCTTCGACAAAACAATCGACCACTGGAAGACAATGAAGAAACTAAAAGAGCTAGGCTTCGAGAGGGCGAAACAAGAATTTCGTGAACGAATGACGAAGAAAGGATTTTACCTTATACGCGAGGCGCAAGAGCTAGACGTTGAGAAGTGGTTACTCGACATTCGTGAGACGTACGATCCAGATGTCATCCTTTTAACGAAGGGCACTCATCCACAATTGATCATGAAATTAGCAGAGATAAAAAGCATTACACTCTTTGCACAAAGCCCTGCTATTGTCATTTTTGCATTTGCAGACACTCCATCATGAAAAGCATATACACACTCAACCCCATCGTCAGGATCTTCAAAGTGATAAACACCCTTCTTACGAAGCTCTGTGGTCTACAGCTCATACCAGCGATGCAACGCAACGAGCAATTTAGTGCATTTCAGCCGATATACAAGAAGTGCAAGCCCTATACCATGACATCAGCTGAACGAATGTATGCTCTCCACAAAGCAACGCAGTACGTCGTCCATGCTCATATAGAAGGAGATATCGTAGAAACAGGAGTCTGGAGAGGGGGAAGCTCGATGGTCATTGCACACACGCTGATAGAAAATATGTCGAAGGAAAGAGACTTGTACTTATACGACACGTTTTCTGGTATGGAGAAACCGTCAACTCACGACCGCAATCAGTATTCCCACAAAAGCCCACTGCGAGAGTGGAAGTTTCATAATCGTACGTCACACAACAATTGGTGTTACAGCACCAAAGACGACGTGCGGAGCAATATGGCCTCAACAGGGTATCCTGAAGAGCACATACTCCTTATAGAAGGAAAAGTGGAAGACACCATCCCACAACAGATACCAGAGAAAATCAGCTTACTACGCCTCGATACGGACTGGTACGCATCAACAGCTCACGAAATGCAACATCTCTTCCCAAGGCTATCGAAGGGGGGCGTGCTGTTTATTGATGACTACAACTACTGGGATGGCTGTCGCAAAGCAGTAGACGAATACCTACAAGAAAATGGCATTACCCTTCTACTCCTGGGAGTAGATGCTTGGGGAGCTGTAGGTATCAAGTCGTAGTTTTGTCACGCATACGAATAGCGAGAATACTCAAAAAGAAGGAAAAGAAGACATTTTGAAAACCTATGATAAATAACGTCGACGCTATCATTGCGAAATCAAAACGTGCTGCATCATTGAGTGGAACGATGACAGTACCAGTGGTATAAGAAAAGAGAAGATATGCAAATATAACTGCACTACAGAGGATAGCACCCAAAGAAGACAAGAGGCTTTTATCTAGATCATACATACACTGACGTATGCGCATAGCATCCTGTAGCCTTTGGTACATCTGAAGAATGCTCCATCCCAAAACAATGCACAGCATCATCGAAACGGTGTGCCTCTCACCAACTGTTGGAGTCACGACAACCTGCATATCATTGAGCAACTGAACAACAATACCTAGAGAACCGAACGTGGTAAGAAAAAGTCCAGGTGAAAGAAAAAGCCAACGTGGAACCAGAAGAAGCATAAATCGTAAATGACGCCAGCCATCTCTCCATGTTCGCAAATGCGGAGCAGTCGCTCGGCGATCCTTCGCAAGATCACATGGAACATCTGTAATGCGCAGACCAGACTTCGCACTTTGAATGATCATCTCTGAGGCAAACTCCATACCAATCGTACGAAGTTCAATGTCTTTAAGAACAGAACGGCGGATAGCACGCATACCACCATTCACATCACCTATACGCGTGCCAAAGAACATATTGCAACAAAAAGTCAAAACTGGCGTTCCCAGATACCTATGCAAAAAAGGCATAGCACCTTGTTCAATGGTTCCAGCAAAGCGATTGCCTATGACGAGATCATAGCCATCTTCAATTTTCTGAATAAACCTATCTATAGCGCGAAAATCATAGGTATCATCTGCATCTCCCAATATCAATATGTCTCCAGTAGCAGCCATGAGACCTCCGTAGCATGCACTGCCATAACCTTGCACAGGAACAGACAGCACTTCAACTCCTTCCTGCTCAGCAAGAATCTTGGTTCGATCTGTAGAGTTGTTATCGGCAACCAGAATTTGCCCTTCTACTCCAGCGTTTTGCAAACCCTCTTTTGCCTTCTGAATACACTGGACTATCGTCGTCTCCTCATTGTATGCCGGGATGATGATAGAAACAGCTAAAGCCATATATACAGACTATAGACGACGAGCTTCTCTCTCGTAACGAAGAATATTGCCATGAGGAAGATACATAATCTCAAGCTCTTTTTCTGTAAGCTTCAAGATGGTATAGGTATATGTTTCATCACTCTCTACCATAAGATGAGAATTATTGGAAATCCTAAACGTTCCTTCGGAAAGTACTGATCCATCGTACACATCCTTCTTTGTTGTACTCGTAAACTGTATAGCAGACTTCGGGTCATCCATAGAGACCCACGAACCTTTTAGATGCCATGCATCAATAGAATCACTCTGTGTACAGGCTACGAAGAGTAATGGCAGGAGAAAGAGGAAGAGTTTGTTCATACGAAGAGTGTAACATAGCAAGAAACTGAACCAGATGAGAATGCTACTCTTCCATCGAGGCAACAAGGATCTCTCTCAAGCGTAGTTCCATCTCTGTTTGCATGTCTATTGCTAGATTTTTACCAAGAAGTTTTAGATCTGCTCCATCACCACTCCATGCTTCGATATCATCCATAAGGGATGAATCTGGCTCATAGGGTCCTCGCGTTATCAATAATGGTCTTTGGTAGGCAGGTACACTACTACCAAGCCCATTTGGAAATGTTTGTAACGTGTCTACTATTTGTAAATCCATGCGTGGAGACTTATCTCCTCGCAACTGCGGTTGAAGATAACCCCGTATTACTTCGATGCACAGGTCTTTCATAACAGGTAAAATAGCTCCAGAGGCAGATCTAGTACCTTCAGCATAGATTTTTACAGGAGTCTTATTTTGTACTATGTCACACACATCTTTCCATACTCTTTCACGCTCAACTTGAAATTGTTTTAGAGCTGTTCTCCTATGTTGTCTAAATTCTGTCATACTAGGTCTCTTCAGAGCAATGTAATTCATTTTCCTAAAAGCAAGCGCTCTGACTACCCGTGAAATACTTTTCATATTCAATCGAAATCTTTCTTCATCTGAAAAACATTCAGTTAACTCTTTTTTCAATACTGTTTTCGTGCCTTTTGGCTCTATGGTATGAGAAAGAAGTGTGTCGAGCATTCCAAGGCCCTTCTTTTCCGCCCCCTCCCCTGCAGCATTGTCACTTGGCCCTTGATGATTCGAAAAGATGAGGTCAGGAAACCCCCTTGATTCATCTACAATACATTGTAGAGAAAAAGCACCCTCTTCCTCTATCTTTGTACGAAAGCCAGTCGATAAGTCATTGGCAGTTCGTCTACCAAGTGCTGTTTTTACCGTGAGCCATTTAAAGTGATTAGATAACCTTGTAACAAATGAAGGATCTAACAATTCACTACTTTCATGAATCTCCTGATACAGCGCTTCTATGGATGGTTCATTGGGGTTAGGCATAGTCCATAACTATGCAGAATAACTCATTATATGTCTATCAGAAGAGGGCATAGATCTTCTAAAAACATGAGCATGACCCATAGCAAAGTGATAGGCGAGTAAGACCCAGTACGTTAGTATCTTCGTATGAGTAAAGTGATTCTCTACATCGCCATTAGTGTAGATGGCTACATAGCCGATAAAGAAGGTGGAGTCTCTTGGCTTGATGCCTTTGGAGACTGTGACTGTGGGTACACAGATTTTATGGATTCCGTTGGTTCGTTGATCATGGGAGCAAAGACCTACGAGCAGATTCTTTCCTTTGACATTGATTGGCCGTACAAGGAAAAGAAGTCCTACATCCTCACCCACCGGAATCTAGAAAAACACCCCAGTGGAGATATCGAATTCTGTGATGACGATATTGAATCGATAATTTCAAAGGCAAAAGAATCAGCGAAAGAAAAGAATGTGTGGCTAGTTGGCGGGACCAATGTGGTGACATCTTTCCTGAATGCAGGAGCTATAGACGAGATGATGATCTTTGTTATTCCAACGCTGCTAAATGAAGGAATACCTCTGTTTAAAGAAGTAGCATCTGTGCAGTCATTGAAACTACACGAAACAACGTCGTACGATAATGGAATAGTGCTTCTTCATTATTCCAATAAGTAGTGGGCACTTCGACTCAGTCTGCTAAAAATCTCGTGGTTTACCATGAGTGAAGCCTCGAAGGGCTGAGTCGAATGGTGGGCGACGGAGGACTTGAACCTCCGACCTCGACATTATCAGTGTCGCGCTCTAACCAGCTGAGCTAGTCGCCCGTAGATGTGAATGATACCTAAAGCCGCAATACGATACTGGCGAAAAAGTAGTTTTTCAATCAGAAAAACGGCTAACTGCGCAGTTTCTTATAAAACTACGCCCCCTTTATCCATCCACTAAACGTCTCTAGGGGAAGACTATAGGGGAATTCTTTCCCATCTTGGATGATCTGGCTGATCTCCCCTTTGGCAATATTAAAGTGGAAGTCGAAGGTCAGATCCCCTGCTGCTGTACTGAAGATGACACGGCGGACACGAGCTGTATTTGGCTCCATAGCTCTTATCTCTGTATTCACTGCGAAGACTGCTCCCATATCGCGCAAGATCGCATACGTACGAGCCTCTACTATATCTGGACTATATTGAGCGACCTCTTCTATGTCATCCTGAGCCTGAGGAAGTACGACCTCCTCTGGAGCGTCATCCTGAGGTTGCCGAAGGGTAACAAGCATGGCAGCGACATTGATCTTCTCGAATTCATGATAGGTCTGGAGAGTATTGAGCATCTCTTCAGGGATCTTATCATGTACGGATGAACCAAGCGTAAGCAAGGCTTCTGCGAGACGACGTGCACGTTCTGGGTACCCAAGACGTTGAGCGTCAGCCACGAGAGGGATGCCTGTTGCTATCACCTCTTCGAGGAACTCAAGACTATGGTCACTATCCATTCGACCTGCAATGCCTAATATCTCCTGCACCCAACGTTCTATGAGAAATGCAGACGCTGCCTGCGCTGCGTTATCGGACGCTGGCAGTGCAAAGAGCCGAGTCATGATGGATTCTTTCATGCTGTCTGGACCAAAGAGTGTCCATGTCACTTCACGCCACCGCGGGTCTAAGGAAGACAGCAGCCAAATGTCTTCATCCACAATGAGATGTGTCAAAAGAACCATCGTCATAGCTGAGTCGAGATCGAGAGTATGCATCAAGTGAATGATCATATTCGTTGTTGCCTCACTTTGAAAAGCTTCTCCATAGTCAGAAACACTTAGAAGGCTCTGCACTGCATGAATATCTTTGGACTCGATGCGTGAACGAAGTGTGCCTAGAAGCTGTGTTTGCCATTCATGTTGGGTGCGATCTTGTGCGCCCTGCATTCGCAAAGCAGGAAGTGTGGACCAACGAGAAGCTGGTAATGCATTACGAGAAGCTGGAAGAAGATCAGCGCTATCCACTGATGGCATATACGAAAGGTTCTGTAACTGACGAACAATAAAGCGCTGCGGCAAGATGTCTAGCTTACGATCCGCCTTCCATTGCACTAGCCCTGCAGAAAGACGTGAGATATTTCCATCACGACCTTTCCACTGCAATCCTGATGGTACAAGTACTCTGTGCAAAGCATCACGGACGAGAACAGGTGTGGTAAGCGCTGCTATAGAAATGTCTCCACTATGGTAAGAAACATGAAATGCTCCAGCCAAAGCTACGATGTGCATATTCCCTACAGTAAAATGGGAAACGCCATCACTAGAGACAAGTGCGGTTCCGTTGAGAAATGCTGATCCAGAGGCATCAAAACCATCGCCACTATAGACCGTCACCTGTGCTCCCGATGGAAGCTGTGACACAACTCCTTCAGACAATCCCATGATCACCTCTTCGCCTGTGCTCAGCTCAGATACAGAAGCTTGGTAGCTTCCTTGGAATAGAGAGATACCTATGACCAGTGCGAGAGCTGGTGCAGCAACGAAATGCCTATGAGATGAATTGGTGTGTTTTTTTGTCATATTTAGATGAGCTCAATATGAGTAGAATCCTTTTATATTAGCGCAAAAAGGCTATTTTGACAATCACAGCCTACTTGCCATTCCACTGTATGGCAGTATAGTAAACATCTCATGCGCATCCTTGGAATAGACCCTGGCTTGGCAACTATCGGTTTAGGTCTTATAGAAGCCGAAAACTCGCATAATGTATCGGTTATTGATTGGCTAACCATTACTACGCCAGCAGGGCTATCACTAGGGCAAAGACTACTAGAAATACAGAAGGATTTGGACTCATTTATTACAGAGTCGCAACCAGAGCTCATCGTGATAGAAAAAATCTACTTTGCTACCAACAAACAAACTGGCATAGATGTAGCACAAGCACGAGGTGTCATCGTTCTCAGTGCTATGAAATCTGGAGCTGAGGTCCTCGAAGCGACTCCCCTACAACTCAAGTCCTGCATTACGGGAGATGGCGCAGCGGACAAGCTACAAGTACAAACGATGGTACAACGAACACTTAAACTCAACGAACTCCCAAAACCTGACGATGCAGCAGATGCACTCGCACTAGCTCTCTACGGAGCTTTTACACATAAAACATCGGTCATCGTTTAAACCTTGGTCGCTTTGGCCCCCTTGGTCCCTTTGGCCTCCTTTTCAAGCAATATACCATCCCCTACCTCCCACACTACAGCATCGAATGAACCAGAAGGTACATGCGTCGTCGTGATGATAACTTGGTATCCACTAAGTGATCGCAACAGTGCATCTTGATGATCTGCATCTAATTCAGAGAACACGTCGTCTAAAAGGATGAGTGGCTTCTCACCACAACGTAATTCAAGATAGGAAACTTGCAAAAGTAATAATGCTAAAAGAGATGTGCGCTGTTGTCCACGAGACGCAAAAGACTGTATGGACCTTCCACCTATCGCAAGGTGCCAGTCTTCACGGTGAGGACCAACTGTTGTCGCTTGAAGGATGCAATCACGCTTACGGTTATTCTTCAGTAACGTGCGCAACTCTTCTTCCATCACATCGAGTTCTGTTTCTGTTCCCTTTCGATCATATGCAAGAGCAATGCCTTCCCAACTCTCACCAAGAGAAACTATCTCCTCAGGAAGAGTCAGCTGTAACGTACCAATGAGTTCGAGCCGTGCATGCGTGATGTATGCACCTACTTCAGCAATTTTTACGTCCCACACATCAAGGTGTGACTCATCTGCCTTTCGCTCTGCTATCTGCTTAAGAAGAGCATTTCGTTGTTTGAGAACCTTCTGGTACTGCGAAAGAGTTCGCATATACACAGGAGAAACTTGGCAGAGTAGTCTATCGAGAAACTTCCGTCGCTGAGATGGAGAGCCGCCAAAGAGGTCCAACTCTTGAGGAAGAAATACCACCGTAGGGAGTACTCCCACCATACCATCTACTGAGCTGCGAACGTCATTGAGAAAGTATGCCTTCTGCACACGAGGTGCCGTTTGACTAACAACTTCCAATGTATATTGTTCTCCAGCATCGTTGCATGCCTTCCCTGTAATGCGATAAAACTCAGTTCCCCACTGCATGAGGTCAAGTTCTTCTGTATGTAGACAAGAACGCGTAAGCGACAAGATAGATACAGCCTCTATGATGTTGGTCTTTCCAACACCATTGGGTCCGACAAGTATGTGCACGTCCCCTTGAGAGAGATCTACCGAGAGCGAGTCATAAGAACGAAACTGTGTGATCTGCAATGATGATATTCTCATATTAAGATTGTATAGTGCGAATACCCTCTGCGACCAATGCATCGACGATCTCTTTGTATTCTGCGCGTACAAGATAGTCTCCGATTTTATCTGGAAGTACCCATGCATAGGCATCGATCTCGTCACCATCCACAGTGACGACTTGGTCCATCTCTGCAACAGCGATGACAAACCCAAGCGTCTGACCACAAACATTGTCTGGACGGTATTGCCTATAGGACTTCGGAAAATCATACCGGTATGTACGTTCTGACTCTTTGAGAACAGTGGCAGTAATGCCAGCTTCCTCTTTGAGTTCTCGAAGAGCAGCTTCCGATAAACTCTCTCCATCTTCGATGCCACCTTGAGGAATCTGCCAAGAGTCTTTCTTGCGTGGTTTATGTACAAGAAGTACTTCATATGCCAAACCATCTGCATCTTTTGGGCGCAGAACTGCTATAGAAGCACACGCGCGATAGATATCAGAAGCAGTCATTGACTATAACTATACAGCATGCACCTCCTCTGTCGACAACGTTGTCTTCTTCATCATGCAATACATCCCCGCGCTCATAAACATGGTCCCAATCCACTGATAATTTGTAGGAACCTGGCCAAGGAAAATATACGAGAAGAAAATAGTAAGTGCTGTAGCACCAGCTACAACAATGAAAATAGTATTGGTAAGTTGCAAACGACGAAGCCCTTGGTAGAAGCATGCTTTGGAGATGATCAAGATCCCAATGCTAAATACGAAGAGTAATACAAGTGATCGTGTATCGATCGATCGCACTGGTTGTTCATACATATACGACAAAAATAAGAGGATGGTTCCACCAAGGATAAATCGAAGACACAGAAGCATCATAGGAGACATATGATTGAGGGCCTTTTTCGCAAAGGTATTTCCGATGGGAAAGAAGCACGTAGCAATAACAATAAAGATGTCCCCATGATTCATTGCGAAAGAACCGTTGTACAGCACACTGAGCGTACCCAAGATAATGAGAAACACACCCAGAAGTTCAGATGTGTTGAGCCTATCTTTCAGGAAGAAAGCACCAACGATGAACGACGTGACTAATTCGAAGCGAAGGAGTAATCCTACATTTACAGGACTTGTGTACATCGCTCCGTAAAAGACAAATATCTGTGAGATGACGACGATATTGATCACGACCATCAGTACATATCCATAGGCATAACGAGGAATGTGCTTACGAAACTCCCCTGTCCACAGCAAATAGACAGCAAGGATGACCGCTGCGATGAATGAACTCACTCCTGCAAAGAAAATAGGGGGCAAACTTCCGATAATCGAATGGATCAAAATAGGGTACATACTCTCAAGTAACATATTTCCAGCCAAAAACATCTTTACCAAAGAACTAAGGGTTGTACGACTCACAAACCTATTTGGAATGTCGCTCCTCCTTGCACTTTACTGCAACCTGTTTTTTGCACTTTGGGCAGTACTTTTTGAGCTTTTTAGCATGTTCCTTCCAGCCAATAGCGCTTTTGTCCTGCTTGTGAAAGCGGACAGTCCCTAGTCGGTTTCCCGACTCGGTGCATGTTACGGCAAAGACAGTTCTCTTTCCTCTAGGCATAGTGAAAGCATTTTAGGGGAGAATGCGGTGATTGCAAGTAAAATTAGCGCGATTCTAAACTTTGAACACCTTTGTACTACTTGTTCTATTAAGCCTTACTTTCCTGACTGCAAGAACGTAAACGCACTATTAGCCGCAATGCACCCTTCTCCTGCAGCCGTAGCAAACTGAGCGAAGTAGTTACTCGCATCGGTCACATCCCCAGCACCAAAGACACCTGCGACATTGGTACGCATGCCAGCATCGACCTTAAGATGGCCCTTTTCATCTACTTCACAGCCCATCGCGATAGGAAGAGACGTCGCTGGTGTAGAGCCAACCTCTATAAAGACACCATCAAGATTTATGGTATCGGACCCTTCAAATTCTTTGTCGAGCTTCAGACCACTTACCCGCCCCTCTCCAAGAATTTCTGTGACATTACGCTCAAGCACAAACACCACGTTGTCTTTCTCTTTCACTTTATCGACCCAGTAAGGCTCTGCACGAAAGGAATCACGTCGATGAATAAGGTACACCTTGTTTGCAACCTGAGCAGCGATTGCCGCTCCTTCGACTGCACTATCTCCTCCTCCTAGCACGGCGACGTCTTTTCCTTTGAAAAAGAATGCATCACACGTTGCACAGTACGTGACACCTTTACCAGACAGCTCTTCTTCTCCTGGGACACCAAGATGGCGCTTGTTAGACCCTGTAGCAAAGATAATGGTCTTCGCTTCATCGGACTCACCATTTTGATATTTCAGGCGATACCCGCCATCTATTTTCTCGATAGATTCTACACGAGCCACTTTATGCGATACCTCATCGAAGGAGAGTGCATGGTTCTTAAAATTCTCCATAAGCTCAGGTCCAGGGATCTCCACTTCACCAGGCCAGTTCCCTACCTCTGCAGCAGTGATGCCCATCCCTCCTTCTACTTCACCAACAACTAATGTCGCAAGCTTATAACGAGCAGTGTACACTGCCGCAGTATATGCAGCGCAGCCAAGGCCTATAATCGAAACGTCATACATCTTCTTCAGGATAAAGGAACCAACAACGAGGAACAAGGAACTAAGAACTCAAAAAAGTTACAACCAACCACGAACTTTCATAGCTTCGAGCATTCTCTTTATACCAACTGAGAAAGCTGCATGTCTGTAACTCACTTTTTCACGTCGTGCTTCGCGTCGTACTGCTTTGTATCCTTCGAGGATGACACGCTTGAGCTCGCTATCGACTTGCTCCTTCGTCCACTGCTCCCCACTACGACCCTGAGTCCACTCAAAGTAACTAACAGTTACACCACCGGCATTGGCAAGCACATCAGGGATCACACGAACATTCATTGTTTCAAAGATAGCATCTGCCTCTGGAGTAGTTGGGCCATTTGCAAGCTCTAAGATGTACTTCGCTTTGATGTTCTTTGCATTGTCTGCAGTGATGACATTGTCCAAAGCCGCAGGAATAAGGATGTCACAAGGAAGCTCTAGTATCTCCTCATTGGTGATATGTTGTACGTTATCCATCTTCATACGACCAATGTCACACACAGAGCCTTCGCAGTACTCTCCAGCTACAGAACCAGTCTTTCCCTTATACTTCTGAATACGGACAGGATCTATACCCTCTGGACTATACACACCACCTTGAGAGTCAGAGACTGCAACGACTGTGTACCCTGCATTGTGCAAGTAATGCGCCATGTGTGCGCCTGCATTTCCAAATCCTTGAATAGCAACAGTAAGCTCCTCGGGGTCGAGCGCCTCGCGATCCATCATCTCTTGGAGAATAAAGAATCCACCACGAGCAGTTGCAGTGTCTCGTCCGAGGGAACCACCAAAGGCAAGAGGCTTACCGGTGATAACTGCAGGACTATAGGACTTTGTCTGCTTTTCATATTCATCACGCATCCATGCCATGATGGCTGGAGTTGTGTTTACATCTGGAGCAGGACAGTCGATGTCTGGCCCGATATGGTCCTGAAAAGCACGAATATATGCGCGAGCAACTTTTTGCACTTCTGCTTTCGTAAGCTCTTTTGGGTTGCACTGCACTCCCCCTTTCCCTCCTCCAAATGGAATGTTCACCACAGCAGTCTTAATAGCCATAAGGGCAGCAAGCGCTTTTACCTCATCTTCATCTGCTAGTGGATGAAAGCGAATACCACCTTTAAATGGTCCACGAGCGTTATTAAACTGCACACGAAATGCAGGAAGTTCTATAGTCGAACCATCTTCTTTTTTTATCTTCAGTGATTTCTTATGGATAAACTGTGGCTCTTCAAATAGAGCTTTTTCTGCATCTGTAAGCTGCAGCTTTTTTACAACAATATGCATTGTATCTTTGAACCGAGTGTAAGGTGTGGAGGACATAGAGGTACTATACTAGATGATATTTGGAGGTGCTGTGATTTGCATCACTTTCCTATCTTGTTATTGGTTATAAGTTGTAGGTTGTAGGTTGTAGATTATATACAAGCGCATAATACTTATAACTTAAAACTTACAACGTATAACCAGCAACTAGCACCCACAATCCATATCGATCCCCGCAAGATCGCATACTGCATCAAGTACTTTATTCTGTGCAGATAGTGATTTCTCAGCAGCAATCTTTGCAGTGCTCTCGTTCAGATCAACAGTCATCCATACACGCAAGTGCTTCTCTTCGCCAAGGTGCTCGTCAAAGTAGATATGCGCATCTTCAGTAGTAAGTGCATAAAATTTACAGAGTCCATCTTTCTTTGATTGTGCAATAGCTGGAAGCTCCTTTTCCATTGCGTACATAGCAGTGACACCATCTTCAAATGTACCTTCTGTTACAGCTTCGAGCTCAGACACGGCTTCGTGTACTTTTGCAGAAGGAACATAGTTCTCTAGCTCTTCATTCGATACACCAACACTACATGCAAACCTCTTCCACAGTTCTACGTGCTCTTGCTCCTCTTTCATATTCTCTGCGATCATCGCCTTCATGGCTGGGTTACGATCTCCTGCACGCTCCAAAACGCGCCCAACTATCCCCGGTATTCTCTTTGCCAGTTGGAAGTACTCTTTTGCATACACTTGCATATCATCCATCGAGAGTTCTCCAGCATTCCACTTAACGTAGAAAGGGTGCAAAAGTAAACTGCGAGATGCGATCAAATCATCAAAAGCTTCAACAGTGACAGATGAAGATGTAGGCATAAATCGTGGAGGGGGAAGATGGGTGTAGATTATTACCAGTGATGTCTTGCTGCAATAAAATTTAGCAGAAAAGGTTTCCTATGTTTCCTACGTTTACAAAGGTATTGAAGTGCATTATGAAAAACGTCGAGTACGTCGAATACCTCGAGCACGTTAGTGAAGAAGTTCAAACCCCCATCCATACAGTCGTTGTGCACCCTCGACAAGACGTGGTCCAGGTCTATTGAGAAGTGAGTCGTCGATGACACGGATCGCATCGTCTTGTACTGCGCGCAGAACATCCCAGCCTTCTCGCTCTTTGAGAAGTGTTGGATCTACAAGAGTTCCCGCACCACACCAACTGATCACGATCATATCTGGGTCAAATGCTACAACCTCCTCAAGCGTGACTTCGCGACTGAGTTCTCCTGCAGAAATAGGAAACTGCTCACACCCTGCTATGTGTGTTACTTCTGGTACCCAGTTTCCACTCGCCATGGGAGGCTGATGCCACTCCTCTATATACACACGCGGACGCCTAGGAAGAAGTCCAGACTTGCGCTTCACATCTTTGAAGCCCTGTTGCATGCGCAAAACAAGCGCTTCTGCCATATCTTCGACAGACAAGATCAACCCCAACTCTCGGATGCCTTCGTACAACGTATTGATTGTTCGATAATCCTGATGCACCACGCTTAGTCCTCTGTCCTTCATCTGAGTCGCTAGCTTTTCTTGGATGATGGTACTCGTGATAACAAGCTCAGGTTCGAACTCCATGAGAGAAGAGATATCGACATTCTGGTGATCTTTCAAATGGGGAAGATATTTTACACTCTCTGGGTAATTACTAAACTGATCTGTGCAGACGATCTGTTCCTCTAGCTCAAATGCAAACAGGATCTCTGTAACCGCTGGTGAGAGAGAGGCAATCTTCATTGGAAGATAGTATATGGAATATGGAAAAGCTTTGTATATATAATGTATGACAGTGTATTACTTTTTATATACACTATGCTGCGTCGGATTCACGAGAATCAGTATGATCTGCAAGTTTTGGGCCAGTTTCTTCGATGCCAGACAATTCTCTCCAACGTAGATTTGCAGCATCGAGTAAATCTGGAACTGTTGCTCCGAGCTTTTCTCCTGAATGCTCTAACATAGAAGCTAGTGCTTGAGAAAATGCTATTTGTGGTCTTTGATCATCTTCAGTTGGTGCCCCAAATACTTCAACACTTGCAGTACGAGCAGCATGCATTAAAACTTTTAAGTTACAAACAGCACTATCAACAAGCTCCCTAAAAGCAGGGTCTTGCCTCAATGCATCAAATGATTTCAATGCCGGTTCTGCGTTTGGCTCAGCCATATCTAGAAAGAAGTTAGTAAGATCATCCTCTTTTTAAAAGGTAAGTCAAGAAGGCTATACATATAAAAGAGTAATGAAAGCATATTCCATCGAACCGCAAAAACGGTAAGATGGGTGCAAGCCGGAGTGGCGGCCCACCTACGTTCTGTTACGCAAGCTTCACAGAACTTCGGCGGATAAATAACTCAATCATTGTTCATTCTCTTGTATCATTGCACTATTGCCGGAGTGGCGGCCCTCCTACGTCTGATGACTTCGGCGGGTAAATAGCTCTGACATTGTTCATTCTCTTGTATCATTGCACTATTGCCGGAGTGGCGGCCCTCCTACGTCTGATGACTTCGG
>JAQBVR010000029.1 GCA_027623015.1 bacterium
TAATAGAATCAAAGGGTTTGCCCCTTGTAGTCCAGAACATCAGAATATACTCAAACGAACCATTTAGCTGACCATTCGACTGCGCTCATGGTAAACCAAAACTACGCACTCACTCGCTTCGCTCCCTCCTGTCTTCGGTCGGCAGGCATGACCCACAGGCCACCAAATTGTCCCTCACCTCCATTGTTGTGATTTACAAACGCCATGAGCATCCCGATAACGTGATCATCTCTTTATGGAGAAAAATACTGCCCGATCTTTCGAATTCACTACATCGGAAAGATTTTGCTCCCAGTCCTTGTCACTTTTTTGCACAGCGTCTTCATAGAGTTCTCCGAATGAATCCGGTGCATCCTTTAATGCTAATAAGCGAATGGCCTTCCATTCTTTCCATTCATCTTTTTCTGCAAATCCGATGATCACTCCTTGTTTCATTATGAAGATAGCACCACCACCTCTCTTCCTTCTGCATTTAACACTTTGATCTTGTATTCGGAAACAGGCTCGTGGCCTTGTGCACCACAGATCTTTAGCACCTCTGGGTAATGTGCTTCATCTGTACCGATGATAGGGATGAGAACACGAGGGTCTACTTCGTCGATGAGTTTTTGTACGATCTTTGGCTCATCTGCTGGGATAACAAGTACGTCTACATTGCCAAGGAGTTGGAGCTCATGGTCTGTCCACTCGTGAAGTGGTGTGCAGAGGAAAGCGCAACGCACACCATCGAGTTCTATTGCATAGGAAACTACCCCTCCGTCTTCATGACCAATGCCGCGAATAGCCATCTCTTGTACGTCGTACTCACCAGGCCAAGAGATAGTACCTGCTACTGGCTCTTCGTCTGGGTTAGCGTAGAGGATAACTGTCGCCTCAACGTTGTCTTTCCTACTGGGGAAGACGACAACAGATTTCTTGTCCCACTCTATACGAATGGTTTGGCCGCCGAGGGAACTGAAGGTTAACATCGGGCTTATAGTAGAGGATGAGTATGGCTTAGGAAAGAATTCAACCTGATTTATTTGCTACAAATCACTTGTTGTAAGTTGTAGGTTTTACGTTATAAGTTAAAAATACATACAACTTATAACATAAAACAGAGCATTAGGAGCCAGGCACCATCTCTATGCGTTCGATCTTTGCACCGAGCTTACGAAGCTTCTCATCAAACTGATCGTAGCCACGCTCAATGTACTGCACATCTGTCACGATTGTCTCTCCTTCAGCACATAATCCTGCCAGCACCATAGCGGCTCCTGCACGGATGTCGTTACTAGCAACTGTCCGTCCATGAAGTGGTGTTGCTCCAATGATCAATGCTTGGTGAGAGTTGAGAATCTCAATATGTGCGCCCATTTTTTCAAGCTCATACAAATACGCCATGCGCCCTTCAAATAGGCATTCAAAAATACGGCTTACTCCTTGTGACTGTGTAAGTGCTACGCCCATAGGAGCTTGTAAGTCTGTTGGGAATCCTGGAAAAATATTCGTCTGTACATTCATGGAATGAAGCGAGGAGATCTCTCCATCGACGAAGAGAATCTTTTCATTTTCGTCATATGTCCATACGCCTCCAAGACGAGTGATAGCATCGAGGAAAGAAAGAAGGTGTTCGTACTCGACATCATGCATACGCACTTTTCCTTTTGTGACGAGTGCCGCGATGGTGAACGCACCAACTTCGAGGTAGTCCGATGGGACACGACGCGTGACACACTTGAGCGTCTCTGTACCTCGTATTGTCAGAGTGTGTGAACCAAGTCCTTCCACAGAGGCGCCCATATCTTCAAGCATCATATGTAATTCTTGAACGTGTGGCTCTGCAGCTGCGATGTCTATACGCGTTTCCCCTGGAAGAAGTGCAGCTGCCATGAGTGCATTCTCTGTAGCAGTCACCGAAAACTCTGGAAGAATGACACGACCTGGTTTTAGCTTTCCTTGAAGATGCAGTACTGCATCTGTACTCATGTTCTGCGCACCCATCTGTTCGAGTGCAAGTATATGTGCGCTAACTGGCCTCTTTCCAAGAACGCATCCACCGGGGTAGGCCATCTCGACTACGCCGAAGCGTGCAAGAAGTGGACCGAGTAAGACAATAGATCCACGAAGCTTAGACACAAGATTGCTTGGGATAGGTTTGCTCTGCACATTGTGTGCACGGATGCGCACTGTCCCGTCGTGGAATGACGTCTCTGCTCCGAGGAATTCTAAAATGGTGAGCATCGTGCGAATGTCTCGTAGGTCTGGAACGTTATGCAGTACTGTCTCACCTGCACACAGAATACTCGCAGCAAGCATGGGTAATGCCGCATTCTTGGAGCCACTTATCGTGACATCACCGCGTAGTATATTGCCGCCTTGGATGCGATATCGTATGTCCATTGGAGGCATATTGTAACGCAAATTTATGTTTTTCAATGTATTTTGAGGTGAAATACGAAATCCCAACGCCCAAGCACCAAATCCCAAACTATTGTCCTACAAACCTCTTTGGGATTTGGGATTTGTTTTTTGAGATTTTTCAATCATCATTTCCCATAAAAGAACCCCTACCCCAACAGTGATCAAAGTATCTGGTACGTTGAAGATAGGAAAACTACCAATCTGGATATAGTCAGTCACAAGACCATCTGGCAGACGATCGATGATATTTGCTAGTCCTCCTCCGACGATCATACCAAAGCCAAGCTGACTGAGCTTTGTTTTCGCTGTTCGTATGGCATAGATGCATACAAGCATGAGAGCAGTGAGTATCAATATGTCCTGAATCTCCGCAGGAAGGCTTATACCGAATGCTATACCAGGATTGTGTGAAAGCTGTATACCTGCAAAAGAGCCAAGAATGGCGATGCGACTGCCTAGATATGCCTCTGCAATGGCGGAAAACAGAACACCGCCGATGAGACTATACGCCGATACTATCCAAAAAAATCGAGGTTTCATTGTGGAATTATTGAAAACTATCCGTAGGATACCACTGCTTTATTTTTATGCACATATGACATCGACACCTGAGCATCGCTTTCCAGAACATGTATTTGCCCTAGATCATCCTTTGAGAACTATCGAAGCTCTGCAAAGTACAACTGCCATTGAGCAACTATTAGCATTAGCTGAGGAACTGCAAGAGGACACACTTGTTCAGAAGAAACTTATTGCGAATCTAGATCTCCTGAGAGCTGCCTTAGCATTACAGTGTGATTCGATCACAAAAGCATTTCTTTTGAAGCAGCATCTATCTGCTCAAAAAGATAATCAAATAGCAGATCTACGCCATCAATTACTATTGATGACAGAAGCGTTCCAGATGGCTGAATGGGAATTATCTGGCGTTAAAAAAAAACTCGACGAGTAAGTCGCTTTGTCCTTGCATTTGGATACAACAAGTGTACAATTATATACAGTCATGACTAAATCGGACTGTTCCAATTGGATTGGAATGGTCGGTTTCTTTTAATCCTCTACATCACAGAACATCATGAAAGCATCGTTTATCGCAGCCATTAACCAAATTTGTTCCGAAAAGAACGTCAGTCCTGAACAAGTACTCGAAGCCATCAAGATGGCTATCGCCACTGCATATAGGAAAGACTTTGGAAACAAAGAGCAGGAGATCCGTGTAGAACTCCAAGAAGGAAATGACATGCCTATCATTTTGATGATCAAAGAAGTGGTTGAGGAAGTTGAAAATGATAACTTTGAAATTAGCCTAAGAGAAGCTCAGAAGCTTAGGCCAAACATCGAAGAAGGTGATGAGCTGGAGATCGATGTTACTCCAGAGGGTTACGGTCGTATCGCTGCGCAAGCTGCGAAGCAGGTGATCTTGCAGAAACTCCAAGAAGCAGAGAAGCAGAGTCTGTACGAAATGTTTAAAGATCGAGAAGAAGAACTGCTTACAGCTACTGTTACAAAAGTAGAGCCAAACTGGGTGACCCTAGAGATAGAAGGTATGACTGTGAGTCTTCCATGGAAAGAACAAATCCACGGAGAGCACTACTACACAGGTAAGCGTATCCGTGTGTACCTCGATAAGGTTGAACTTACTGGTAAGGGTCCACAGCTTCGCATCTCACGAACGCACATTGGCCTCGTACACAAACTTCTTGAGCTTGAGATCCCAGAAGTGCGCAATGGCGACGTAGAGATTAAAGCAATCGCTCGTGACCCGGGATTCCGTAGTAAGGTTGCCGTAGCCAGTACTGACCCTCGCATAGACCCTATCGGTGCATGTGTCGGACAGAAAGGTGTGCGTATTCAGTCTGTGATGGAAGAGCTCAACGGTGAACGTGTCGATATGATCGAATGGAGTGAAGACCCTATCCGTCTCATCTCTACTGCGTTGCAGCCTGCAGCTATCTCTGCTGTTATCATCGTGAACGAAGCAGAAGCAATCGACGATGAAGGTCGTCGCATCAAGAAGCGTGCAGCGGTATTCGTCGAAGAAGCACAGCGTCCTATGGCTATCGGAAAGAAGGGTCAGAACATCCGTCTTGCGACAGACCTCACAGGATTTGAGCTTGATATGTACAACTACGAAGAGCTTCCTGCGTTTAAGGCGAAGCTTGCAGAGCTCACTGGTAAAGAAGTGAAAGTGGAAGAGATCGTTCACGAAGAAGAAGACGACTCCGACCGCGCTGCTACTGGTGGTGGCGTGAAGAAGGCGGGGATGACTGCTGTGAATAAGAAAGAGACTGCTGACAAAGATGCAGAAGATTCAAAGGATGCTGAAGAAGCTCCTGCTGAGACTCCTGAACCTGAGGACAAGTCTGAAGAAAAGAAAGATGCTGCGTAAGTTGACAATCAATAGTATTGATTGTTCAATCATTTACTATGCTTTCTCCAGAAGAAGCTGCCTACGATGTTTTGAACAAGCCTTACAGCCTATCTGACCTTACGGAAGATGCTGCGATAGCATATGTAAGGGATAGGGAGATGGATCCACAAGGCACTAAATCCAGATTACTGATGGAACTACGAGCAAAGATGCGCAACAACGCAGAAACACTTATGCTCAAATACCGACAATGGGAATACATCCTCGCTGGCATCACACTTGTAAGCGACAGACATTCCTACAGAGAATATCCTGTCACACGCATGTCAGACATCGTTGGATACACAAAAAGCCTTTTGCCATCTGAAGGTGATATAGACTCTTCTCCTAGAAAAAGTAGTTTACAGAAGATTGATATACAACAGCCACCTAGGGATGCTACATACGATAAGTGCTTATCTGCAGCTGAAAACTACTTTTCAGTATTAAATGCCGATGCAGAATATTGGATGTCACAACTAGCTGACATGTTGCGGGCGGGCGTTCTCAATCGACAAATAGATCCACAGTTGTGGAAAGTCACAATAGAAATGTGTATGCACCGACTACATACTGATGATATTTATAATGTTGTACAGCCAATGCTCAATATTGCTCACATGGTAAATAGTGCTACATCAGAAATGGATAAGATATTTGCAATACCACAAGACCCCCGCAAGAAAAAGCGCTAAGATCCCTCCATGCAGTTTCCAAATATTCCAATAGTTGTCCTCGATACCGAGACAACAGGATTCGTACCACGCGTGCACCACATCATCGAATATGCATCTATGCGGATAGAAGGAGAGAAGGTGGTCGATGAATATGAACAGCTCATCCATATAGATGAACCTGTGCCAGAGCACATAGACGCTCTCACGCGCATCTCTACTGCAGACCTAGAAGGAAAACCAGACTTTGCTGCTGTCTCTGCTGAGATATCCAAACGAATGGGGGCAGATACGCTGATAGTTGGGCAGAATGTTTCATTTGATATTGGAATGCTCAAAGGAGAGGGGATCGACATCAGTGACCGCCCTTGGATCGACACCTCGATGCTTGCATCTGTTGTATTTCCGGAGTTTGAAAGCTATAGCCTTGGGTACATGAGTACTGTCCTTGGGTTAAACCATACACCTGTGCACAGAGCTCTTGGCGATGTACGCGCTACACTAGAACTCTTCTCTCAGATCTGGGAACGACTTCTTGAGCTTCCACCCGAGATGCTAGAACAAGCAAAAGATGTGATGAGTAAAAGTAGTCCTGGATATGCACAACTCTTTGCCGCTCTACCAAAGGCAACTGCTACGACAAAGCCTACATGGCTACGTGGCATCTCCAAAGATGCAAAAGTCTTAGGTAAGACACATAGCATCGCACTATCTAAGCCACCTATAGGCACTGTAGAACTGATGGAAGAGCCTGCTGCGCCTGGCGTACTACAGTCTATTCTCGATACTGCCGCTGCAGATACGAGCACCGTGCACTGGATCGCTGTAAAGAATTTGGAGTCCACAGCGCAGCGCCTGAACATTCCAAAAAATGTTCGTGTGCTCTACCCTCCATTCCTTTTGGTTGACCCAGATGGTGCAGACAAGTTAATAGCGCAAGATACATTTACGTCAGATGAAGCGACGCTGTCTTTGAAGATCCAATGGTACGAGGCAACGTCTCAAAGCGATTTCCCCATTCATGGAGATGAACAAGCTGTCTGGAGTGGAAAGCTTGCATGTTCCGACGAATCTCCACGATACACTGAGCAGTTCAAAGATCTGCCAAGTGTGATACTCCTAGATCATCGCCAGTTACTCAGCTTCTTAGCAGACCCAGAACACACGGCACACGGCGCTTTAACCGATGCCGCCCACATCATCATCGATGATGCATCTATGCTCGAAGATACAGCAACAAAAGCATACGGATGGTACTGCAATCTCGATGACCTTCGTGCAGGTGCAGAAGGAAATAGTGAACTGACAAAGTTTCTAGATCTTCTTTCTCTTTGGGCAGAAAAAACACGAGATTCACAAGACATCCGCTACCTTGCACCAAGTGACCTGAGCAAACCAGAAGCAACAGGTCTACACAGCCAACTTGAAACTCTCATGCAACGAGACGATATATCACCTACGATCATGCGCCAGCTTTCGCACCTCGATAACATCTTGGATGCAAACAATCTTCGCGGTCGGATCACGTACATCGAGCAGAGATTCAACGGCAGTGTTGTAGTACAAGGTGTACCAGAAAAGATATCTCTCTTCCTCAAGCAGCATCTCTATAACACGTACCCAACCACGCTACTCACCCCTCCAAATAGCGCAAATCTCTTGATGGAAATATTGCCTCTTGAGACGAATAAAGTAGTCAATACAGCAATATGCGATAGTGTCGCGCCCAATATGAACCTCGCCTTTCGCGACGAGTGTGAGCTTGCGGACCTTGTTGCAGATCCACCTGCTGGAAAAACTATCGTGCTTGTAAATAGTAAGCGGACTATCGATGATGCGTTTGTAAAATACAGTAAGCAACTCGAAGCAAACAATGTGGAGATGATCTGCCAAGGATTTAGTGGGGGAATCGGTCGTACACGCGCAGCATTTATTGCAGCAGACAAGCCGACGCTCTGGCTCCTGACACCATGGGCATACGAAGGTGTAAGTTTGCCTCCAGGAGTAGCAGATACACTCTGCCTCTTTGCACTGCCTTTCGACCATCCATCTCATGCGATCTTAAGCATTCGTGCGGGGCACTATAGTGAGCCATTTATGGCGTACTCTCTCCCACGTATGATGCACCGACTGTTCCGTCTCATCCGTACATTTAGTATGCAGTGTGCAGATACAGGTGAAGTCCTTGTCATGGATAACCGCATCGCAACAAAGCGCTATGGCAGTGTCGTAAAGAAGTACTTGGAAACGTTTGTTGGAAGTAATGAGAAAGGTGAGGATCAGATGGCGTTACTTTGAAAATTCCAAAACTCAAAACTCAAAACTATTTCCCTCCAACCTTTTTGGAATTTGATGCTTGGAATTTGGAATTTACGGAAGTACACACGTAACTCCATTGTCCTCTCCCCAGTCTGAGCAGTCTGGTATAGCACCACACTGTGTTCCTTGGTTGTTGCTATAGACGATGTAGTGTGGAGTTTTTGTCTCGCACTGTGGCTTACATGCATGCGGTTGCATAAGACCACCACCATATTCATAATCTACGACCACAGGTGTTCCATAGCAGATGGCATCTTGTGATGGATAGTTTGATGGAGCGATCACTTCTGTGGTGAAGGCTTGGTATGCAGTAACGACAAGGATGAATCCAAGGACTGCGGGCACGGGTTTGATGTGTGATAAACGCATGTACTTTTAGTATAGCTTTCTACTGAGCGGACTGAAAGAAAAGGTTTCCTACGTCTCCAAGGTTTATCTATCGAATGCAACATAGGAAACATCGAAAACCCGTAACACCGTTCTATCCTTCACCTTTTCGTGAGAGTACAACAAACACCGTTCTCCAGAGGATCCAGAGGTCTAAGAGTGGTGACCATTCTTCTATGTACTTTAGATCGTAGCGTACTTCGTCTTCGAACTTGAGATCGCTGCGACCAGAGATCTGAGCAAGCCCTGTGATACCGGGCTTTACAGCGAACACACGGCGTTGATTTGCGTGGTATCGCTCTACCTCCTCGGGAAGGTGTGGACGCGGTCCTACGAGCGACATATGGCCACAAAGAACATTCAAGAGTTGTGGAAGCTCATCCATATCGAACCGACGGAGAACTTTGCCTACGCGCGTAATGCGAGGATCGTTTGTGATCTTAAACAGTGGACCGTCTGTGCGTTGGTTGTTTTGTGCCAATGCTTCTTTTTGCGCATCAGCATCTTTGCACATTGTACGGAACTTCCACATATGCAATACACGCCTTCCTTGTGCACCGACACGCTTGGAACTGTAGAAGATCGGCCATCCGTTATCGAGAAGGATAAGGAGTCCTATTGTTATGAATACTGGCATGAGCAAGATGAGCAACGCAACACTTACAACAATGTCGAATACACGCTTGAGAACATGCCCCCAACCATCGAGAGGTGTGGGCTGGAAGCGCATCATTGGGAGAAGTCCAAGACGTTCTACACGCAAAAGATGGGGGACATCTGCAAGGACAGGTGGAAGATACGCATAGCCGTAATGTTGAGATCTACATTCATCGATGATCGCAATAGTATCGTCACTATTTGGATTTGCATCTGTTTGAATGACGAGGTCTAAGTGTTGTCGCAAACCAAGCCTCTGGAGTGCTGCAAGGTCTGGGATGTGCCCTGCGTAACGGTATCGCATATCTTCGAGGAGTGTGATTTCTGCACTTGGCGCTATCGCTTTGGCACCAATGGAAACAACAAGGCGCACTCCGACACCACAACGAAGAAATGCACGCTGTAGAAGCACAACTGCACTACGCCCCATCAGCACGAAGAGTGTGATGAAGAACGTAGAATGCAGAAGAAGAATACGAGAGTAAAAGAGCTGCTTGCGTATGAGGAAGTACCAGCCGATGATCACGACGAGCCAAAGAAGACTTGCGGTGATGATGCGCCCTACTTCACTCCATGCACTGCGTGTCGTTCGAAGGGCATAGAGACTGAAGATCGCTGCAACAAAGATGAACGCCATGAGAGATGGTATAACAAACTCATGGAGGTAGATGTCGATAGGAGGCAGAGTCTGAGCAGGGTCAAGAAGCTGCACACGTGGAATGAGGTCCACATTGGCCTCTCGCAGGCGGTAGCTGAGCAGTAATGCCGCCATGACGGCCAATGCGTCTAGAGGGATGCGGAGGATGCCAAAGAGGAACTCTGAGCGTTTCACGCTACTAGAATACTGAAGTATTGAGATATTGGAATGTTTTCTATCCAGTTCCTAGCTGATTATGCGTCTCTGCATAACGAACATAAAATGTATCTGTATCTCTTCAGACGACGAGGCTAAATATCTATTGCAGCTTTAGCTTTGATTGTAGATCATTATTATTACATATCTTGGTATAGCACTCCTATCTATCATCTTTGGCAAGACTCACATCGAAAGGAATTCCTTCATGAATAACGATTTGATTGTAGAATATGTTAATTGCATCTGAGGCAGAGATACCGAGTTCATGAAGGATTTTTTCAGCTTTCTTTTTTAGAGATGGCTCTGTTCGGGCACGGATCATTGCAGTACGCTTTTTCATGTATCCCTATTGTATCTCAAATGAGATACATTTGCAAGTTTATATTCAGATGAATAAGCCCTGATTTTTTGCCAAATGTTAGCCCAGCAATTTATTGCTGGGCTAACTCCCACCTCCAATATATGACAATAACCTGCAATTTTTTGTTATTCCTACCGAAAAATGATTTATACTCCATTCAATTCTGAAACACGCCACCTTAGCTCAGTTGGCCAGAGCAACGCACTTGTAATGCGTGGGTCCGGGGTTCGAATCCCCGAG
>JAQBVR010000005.1 GCA_027623015.1 bacterium
TCGACTTGCATGTGTTAGGCGCACCGCTAGCGTTCACTCTGAGCCAGGATCAAACTCTTCAAAAAAGAGTATGACACTGTTATGTACCGTATTGGCCGGAGCCGTTACGACACATGGTCAAAGAAAAAAATAGCTTAATTTATAATTTATAGTTTTATAGTTATGATTCTTGCAAGACAACAAGTTGCCTTGAAGAAATAGACTTAGATTACACTTCTCTACTCAACAATGCTGTGAATGATCACTGAGCATTCACCCTGACTTTATGGAACGGGTGAAGGAGCTCTTGCCCATACACACGATAGAGGGCAAAAGCCGACTAGAGGTGTGAGGGTAAATTGACTAGTCTCTCCGATAAGAGGAAAGGTAGCCGAGTCATTGTAGAGCCGATATGCTTCTGGTCAAGGAATTCTAAGGATTTTCTTGATATACTACTTTTGTCATGACTTCTCTTTCACTTGTTATTCCGGCTTACAACGAAGAAGCTTCTCTGGAAGCCTTAATTGTTGAAGCATTGCCGATTCTACATGATTCTTGCGATTCATTCGAAATCATTATTCTTGATGATGCAAGTAGTGACAAGACGCCCGAAATCATTCGCAAACTTGCTGCGGACCGTTCTTCGGAGATCCGCGCGGCATATCATGAGAAAAATCTAGGCATAGGGAAGACGTTTGAAGAGCTATATCGCATGGCGAAAAAAGACTATGTTTTACTTCTTCCAGGTGACGGTGAATATGGTCCAGATGTTATACCGCGGATCATTCCACTTCTAAAAGAGAACGATATGGTGCTCTGTATTCGCAGACGAGAAAACAAAAGTTTGTGGCGTCGTGTTGTCTCTCGTTTATATGCTCTCTTTACACGCATTCTTTTTGGCGTCGACATTCGCAGTCCAGGAAGCATCAAGTGTATGAAGAGAGGGATCATCGAAAAGACTCCCATTGTGTCGCAAGGAGTATTTGCAGATGTGGAACGTGCTATTCGTGCTGCACGTGCGGGTTACAAGATCGCTACACTCGAAGTAACTCTTCGCAGTCGTAAAGGAGGAGTTGGCTCGGGTGCTAATTGGAAATTAATATTTGGGACGGTGGTGGATATGATTCGCCTGCGCTACCGCTTGCTCAAAACTACAAATCCCAAATCCCAAATCCCAAATAATTCCTAATTGTCTTAGTTTGCAGTTTGCGATTTGCAGTTTGCAATTTACTATAGCTTCATGCCCATCCACTCCACTGCCATCATCTCCGACCAGGCGAAGCTTGGTGACAATGTCTCAGTCTGGCACTTTACGATCATTCGTGAGAATGTTGAGATAGGAGATAACTGCATCATCGGAGGAAATGTGTACATCGATGAAGGTGTAAAGATTGGCAACAATGTAAAGATCCAAAATAATGCTTTGATCTACAGACATGCCATCATCGAAGATGGTGTGTTCATTGGCCCAGGTGCGATGCTCATCAACGACAAAGTACCGCGTGCGGTGAATCCAGATGGTAGCCTGAAAGATGCAAGTGCATGGGAGTGCGGAACAACAGTAGTGAAAAAAGGCGCATCGATTGGCGCAGGAAGTATCATTCTTCCCGATATGACTATCGGAGAAAGAGCGCTTATAGGTGCGGGGTCTGTTGTGACGAAAGATGTTGCAGCAGGGAAATTAGTTGTGGGGAATCCTGCGAAAGAAGTGGGGGAGGCACCAGATAGCTAAAAATTTCAAATACCAAGCACCAAATTTCAAAATCCAAATCTTAGTCATCATCCTATTACCCTTTGTCTGAACAGCAGATTTCGCAGATGTGGCAGATAAGAAGGATGGTTTGTAGAATCTGTGTAATCTGTGGTTCAGACAGTGTGCTACGCGTTAAGCTTCTCGTGTTTCTTTCCAGATTCTAACATCAGCTGTGCCAGACGGAGTGCTTCGAGACCATCTGCTCCAGAGACTGGAGGTTCTGTATCGTTGGTGATGCATTCCACGAAGCTGCGGATCTCGCGCTTGAGTGGCTCTTCTTTTTGCACTTTATACTTCATCATCATGCCTTCATTCACACCACGCCAGAGGCCCATGGCTTCCCAGTTACTGCTTTTTACTTCTTCGTTTTCGAAGAAGGTAAGGTCTTGTGTCAGGTAGTTCACGTGGAACGTTCCTGCCTCTCCTGTTACGTAGAGTTCGCGGATCTTTACTGGCGTTATCCAGTTGATGTTGATGTTTCCGATGATCCCGCCTTCGAGTCGGACGATACTGCTGAGCAAGTCTTCATGTTCTCCTACACATGCTTCTATTTCTGCGTAGACGTTTTCGATCTTCGCATCTGTGACAAACGAGATGATGTCGAGGTCATGTACTGCAAGGTCGAGGACGACTCCTGTGTCTGTGATTCTTGTAGGGTATGGACCTTGCCTGCGCGCCTCTATGTAGCGTACTTGTCCGAGTTCTTTGTTCAAGAGCCTCTCTTTGAGTTGCTGCACTGCGGGGTTGAATCGTTCGATGTGTCCAACCATTAGTTTTACTCCTGCAGCTTTTGCTTCGTTTATTAACTGTTGCCCTTCTTCAAGTGTTGCAGCGATTGGTTTTTCTATAAGAAGGTTGCAGCCTGCTTCTATGACCGTGCGGGCGATGTCTATATGGAGAGATGTTGGTACCGCGATGCTGACAACATCTGGCTTCTCTGTAGCAAGCATCTCTTGGTAGTTCGTGTACGACATTGCACCATACTTTTTGCCGATGGCAGCGCCTGCATCTGCATTCGCATCTGCAACAGCAACGAGTTCACAGTTGCCAAGGTCAGCATACACACGTGCGTGGTGTTGGCCCATAGCTCCGACGCCGATGACAGCAGCTTTCAAGCTCATCCTACTTCGCATTCTAAGTAACCTAAAAACATATAGATAGACAATTCTAATTGTATTTCATTAGTGAATGCTACGAAGGATTTATAGACTATTTACAGCAGTGACGATACGCTCTCTGTCCTCCTCACTCAATGAAGGATGTACAGGAATACAGAGTACTTGGCTGGAGATGCGGTCTGTTACGGGGAGATCTGGCGGAGTACCAATGGCCTCTCGGATGTGTGGGTGCTTTGTCAGAGACTTCGGATAGAAGTTCGAAGAGCCGACTCCAGCTTCTTTTAGTGTTTCTGCTGCAGCGTCACGATCATCTAACAACACTGCATACTGATGCCATGCATGAATGTATCCATCTTTCACTATTGGCGCTTCAACACTGGTGATGTTTGCAGAGAAATACTCGGCATTTGCGGTTCGTTTAGCATGAAAGTCTGCGAGCTGTCCCATCTGTGCGAGTCCAATAGAGGAGCAAAGGTCGTTGAGGCGGAAGTTGTACCCGAGTATCTCATGCTTGTTGCGTTCTTTCATTCCATGGTTGCGTAACAGTCTGCACTTGTCTGCAAATGCCTCATCGTTGGTTGTGATCATCCCGCCCTCTCCACTCATGATGTTCTTCGTTGCGTACATGCTGAAACATCCTGTCGCAAATCCCCCTGTTGGAGTGCCGTTGTACGATGCACCAATTGCTTGGCATGCATCTTCTATCACTATCAGATTATGAGCCTCTGCAATCGCAAGAATCGCATCCATATCACAAGGGTGACCGTAGATGTGTACGGGCAGTATCGCTTTGGTCTTTGGTGAGATGGCTGCTTCTATCTTACTGGGGTCGATGTTGAATGTTTCTTCTTCTATATCGACGAACACTGGTGTCGCACCTACATGGAGTATCGCATTGGCCGTAGCTATAAACGTAAATGGCGTTGTGATCACCTCATCTCCGGGGCCGATGCCATGTGCGAGGAGCGCTACGTGGAGTGCAGTTGTTCCAGACGATGTTGCTATGCCATGTTGCGATCGACACGTACTGGCAAACGACTCCTCGAGTTTTGCTGTAACAGGGCCTTGTGCCAAGATCCCTGAATCTAGTACAGCATTAACTGCATCTCGTTCTGCTTTACCTATGACAGGTTTGGCCATGTGGATGAACGACTCTGGAGTGGGCATGGGGAGAGTATGATTAAGAAATAAGAGAAATAAAAGAAATAAGGGAAATAAGGGAGGGGTCACGTATTTCTCTTATTGCCCTTATTTCCCTTATTTCTATTCGTCATTCATACTATCTGTATGAAAAATTGGCACGTACTCGCTTTGGCAGTAGTAGTAGGGCTAGCAGTTTTCCTTCCTAATGTTTGGCAATCAATGGATAGTCGATACCAAGGCATCCCCGTTCAGCTCAATACAGACGAACACGCATATCTCATTCATCAACAAGAAACATTACTGGGACGGTTTGGGCAAGGAGGCAAGGGCATCGTCGCTGCGTACTACGATGAACCGAGTTTTGTCGTCACTCCTATAGAAGAAGTCTACGGTGTGCTCTTTGGATGGACGGGCATCTCTGCAGCAAAACTCTTTCAGCTGATGGATTTCATCATTCCGTTTCTCTTAGTACTCGTGATGTACGCGTGCAATAGATCACTTGGGTTTAGCAAACGCTCTTCACTGATCATCACAGCACTCTGGTGCAGCTTCGAGTTGTATCATCTTGGTCGACCGATCAATCAGCGAACATCTTTTCTGTTGATGCTCCTGACCATCTGGAGTTTTGCAGAGGTGCTGAAGGGTAGTAGATCTGCACAGTGGTGGTTCGTCGAGCTCACCATCACATCAATAGTAGCAGGTGCGCTGATGGGTGCACTTGTAGGAGTGTATCTTTGGGGGTGGCTAGCGGTGTGGTGTGTCGGAGCTTTGATTGGGATACTACTCATCGTTTCTGCTGATTGGTTACTCGTTACTCGTTACTCGTTTATTGGATTGTGGGGAGCGGTATGTGCGTCTCCATTTCTGTACCACATCTATGCGATCCAAAGTCACCCAGCCTACGCAGATGCTATGGAACGCACGGGAGTGCGCGCGTGGAATCTTCCAGAGTCGTGGCCGTGGTCCATTTGCACATTCATCATGGCTATCGCTACTACGGTTGTTTGGTATAAGCGTGGAAAGAAGACTGAGGAGTTAGGTATTACTGCAGTTGCACTCAGTGCATTTATCTTGATAAACCAACATATGATTCATGGTGTGGAAATTCTTTTCCGAAATCATTACCTCATGTGGATCGGGTGGGGGGCGTTGCTAACGGGTGGGTACCTTTTGAAAAATTGCAAATTGCAAATTGCAAATTGCAAAAAAATTCCAAATCCCTCCCCACGCCAAGGCTACGAGGGGCAGGCCAAATTCCAAATCCCAATGATTGGTTTGATTGCTTCCACTTTGATAGTTGGTGCTCTCTATACAGAGAACAGATACTACCTGCACCAATGGATGCGCACAGAGGGGAGGTTCGAAGAGCAGCATTTAGCGAGTGCACTACCTGTGTTGGACGCACTTGATACGACCACGATTCTTTCTGATTCGTATACGACAGGTTTTCTTCTTTCACACACCAAACACTACGGTGTGTATAGCGAGTACCTTTTCCAAGCGTATTTGGTTCCACATACAGAACTTGCAGAGCGCTACTGTGTGTCGGAGTATCCACTACCAGATGAGCTCAAACGTGATCCCCGTATTCTCAACTGGAACATCCAACTTGACTCTGCTCTTCGCGAGGAGTTTCGCACACGACAAGATGCTCTTGTTGCGGATGCATGTGCGTTGGTCGAGACAGATATGAAGGAGAGATTAGATTTATACGATGTGGAGTATCTGTTTTGGGATGAAAAGCGGCAGCCAGAGTGGGACGTCAAAAGCTATGGGGTGGAGGTGGAGTTTGTGGAGCGGGGGGAGGGGTGGAGTTTGTGGAAAATCGCAAATTACAAAGAAGAAGAATCTTTGGACGTTACAAACTTGTAACAAGCATCAACGTTTCTTGTTTGAGAGATGTGCGTATTCTTTGGAATTCTTTTTCATCAAGCAATGTATTGAGATCCTGATCAATAATGGTTTGTGTAACATGCTTTTCAATAAACTGCGCTAGTTGCCCGAAGAATGTTTGTATGGGTACTCCAGCTCTTTCCTCAATAACCTGTGTGTTGTACGGCAATCCGTTGCTAAGAAATACATGAATATCGTAGATGTCTCGTCCAGCAATGCTTTGTGTTTTGGCAAATCGATCTACTGGGGTGACCAATTTGTTTGCAACTATTGTTGGTATGGTCTGACATGGGACGAAGCGATCGATGTCTACCATTTTGATGATTTCATACGTGTTTGTTGTTGGTGGATTAGTCGTTACATCTATTTTTATCGTGTTTCTTTCCTGTGAATTTTTTGTAGGATATCGTAAGAAATACTGTGGCACTTGCGTGCTTGCATCTTTTATTTCTAGATCAAGTTTTGCAAAGATTGTTTCAAGCTGTATGCGAACGGTATCCATTTTTTCCTTATCAATGAGATCGAAATCGAGATCTATGGAAAAACGATCGAGAATATTGCGCATTGCAGCACAGGTACCCCCTTTAAACTTCAAATTTGTCGATAGGACATCGTCATCCACTATTGCGGAGAGGAGTCTATAGAGCCAGAGGCGATGCTGTGCATCTTGTGGTTTAGGGAGAAGCATTTGCTCTTTGTGTAATAGGATATCCAACGTGCGTTTGTATAGCGTGTACCGCGCTCCAATCTATAGGTGCATCGAAGTGATATTTTGGATTGAAGTAGAGAAGATCTGCGATGGCTCTTTCGGGTGATGCGGTATAGATACCATCGTGCAATGTTACTCCTTTTGTATTGTGCAGATGACCTGGATGTAACTGTCTGCTGATGAATGCATGCCCAGATAATTGCCATTTTTTCGATAGTGTTGACACAAATGTTATTGCCTTTATTTGCTGTAGGATGATTCCATGTCGTGCGAGTACTGTTTCTGTTGAAAGGTAGCAATACTCGTGGAGTGACGCTGCTCCTATTTTTTCGGCTGATACGTTATTCGTGGGCATGAGGCTATAGAGTCCACGGTGTAGTCGATACAGCAGTCCTTGTTGGCAATACCGACGCAACGTAGTCCAGAGCGTATTTTCATTGTCGATATTCCATAACTTTGCGATGTCGTGTGTGTGAAACAGTACTTCGTTTGTCACAGCAAGCTGCGCAATGCGGGATCCCGATGAGTTACGTAAAACTGTACTTATATGTACAGTATAGTGTAACGTAGTTGAATTTGCAAGAGGTGGAGTCTTTGGAAAATTGCAAATCGCAAATCGCAAACATTATTCATTCATAGTCTTTGCAATTTGGTTTTTGTCATTTGGTATTTCTTTACACATACACCACAAACTTATACAGAAAGAAATTCCACAGCACGACTGAAGCCATGGAGATGAGTTTGGCGAATTCTTTTGGTATGTCTCCGTATTCTACACATGCGTAGATGATGAGGGCTGCGACGAGAACATTGAAGAGTGCAAGCAAGCAGTAGCGGCCGAAGTGCTTTGCGAGTTTTCCAGACTTACGAAACACGCCGTATTTGTGAAACGTGAATGTTGCGACGAAACCTACGCCATCACTGTAGACAGATGCTGCTACGTAGTAGATATTGAAATGCAATAAGAGGAGATACGATCCATAGGCGATGAGTGCAGCGGACGTTCCCGATATGAGATACAAGATGAACTGCCCTATGTGTGGGTAGATACGATTGAACATGCCTAATTACTTTGGCGGTGGCGAACGATGATGTCTGCAAGCAATCCAAAGAGTCCTATCTGCAGACCTGTCATAACAAGGAGAAGTCCTGCATCGGAGATGTTGTTATCCATAGTGATGGTTCGGTACATCATGAAAAGACCGCTAAATATAAGAAGAGCACTTGGCCACATGAAAAATTTCAAAGGTCGGAAGTACATTACGATTCGGATGATGAGATTTATAAAATGTATAAAATGCTTCACACCATTGAATCCAGAAGACATGGAACTTTTTCCTTGTCTCTTGAAGTAGTCGATAGGGTAGTACTCCACAATGTGATGGTTGGTCAGTGCTGCAAGAGTGATAGTCATCGTAAACGAAAATCCTTGTGGGTAGAGGTGCATGTACCTTTCTGCCATGTCTCGCTTGAAGATGCGAAGACCAGAGTTGAGGTCGGGGATCTTCATTCCTACGAGGATGTTTGCCAATGTGTTCAAGACTGCTTTTGCAGGCCTGCGGATCAATGGTATCTGCACCCCCTTCTTTGTTCGTGCTCCGACGATCATCTCCGCCTCTTTTTCTCGCATCTCTGCAAGCATTGGCTTGATCTGCTCGATAGGGTATGTGCTGTCGGCATCTGTCGTACCGATGTACTCCCCAGTGGAGTGGCGAATACCTGTTTTCATGGAAGCGCCGTACCCGAGGTTACGTGAGTGACGGATCACTTTGCAGTGAGGGATTTGGATTTTGGCAAGGATCTCACCTGTATTATCGCTACTTCCATCGTTTACTACGATGATCTCATACTCTTCACCAAGCGTACTGAGTACACTCGATGCACTCTTGAGAGTAGCTTCTATGGACTCGGGTTCGTTGTAGACGGGGATGAGGAGGGAGAACATGATTGGATCATAAACTGCAAATTGCAAACTGCAAATTGCAAACACTGTAAATTTAGCACAGTTTGCGTTTTGTGATTTGCAATTTGCAATTTAGTATTAGCATATGTCAGAAAATCTCCGTTCCATATACGCAGAAAAAGCCCTCAGTCAGATTCCTCGGCTTTTAGGTTTACAGGACAGAAATACGTTTTCACCCACGTATGGATGCTTCAAACGGACATACTGGCTAGATAAGACGGTAGATTTTCCAGATGCATTGCCGCAGTTTGGCGTACTTTCAATGACATTGGCCTATACCCACGATCTCCCAGGAAACATCTACAAAGACCAGCCGAAGATGCTTGAGTGGATCCTTGCGGGCATGCGGTATTGGACTACTATCCAGCATCGTGATGGATCATTCGATGAATTCTACCCAAACGAACACGGATGGACAGGTCCAACAGGATTCCTCCTCTACGGCATGCTCAAGAGCTATATGCTTCTCAAAGAGCGGGGTGAATTTCCAGCGGAGTTCGAAGATGCGTTCTTTACCGCTTGCAGTAAAGCAGCAGACTTCATCATCAAGTGGGATGAGCACGGTGTACTAGCGAATCACCATGCGATGGGAGTGCTTCCAGTGTATTACGCGTATCATGTGATAGGAGACAAGAGATTCCTTCATGGGTATGAGAAGAAGCTTGCAGAGTTTCTCGAGTTCCACACAGAAGAAGGATGGAGTTTGGAGTACGACGGTGCAGACATCGGGTACCTCTCTGCAACAGTCAGTTTTCTTGGAAAGGTGTATAAGATTCACAAAGACCCACGACTCAAAAAAGTGATGGAAGAGTCCATCGAATTTCTCAGTCACTTCGCATATCCAAATGGTTTCTATGCAGGGTCGATGGGAAGTCGTAACACGTTACACTTCTATAGTCATGGTTGTGAGATCCTCGCACCCGAGATGCCACTAGCAGGTCGCGTAGCAGATGCTATGTTGGAGAGTCTCGGTAGCGACAAGATTATCTCTGCAGAGATCCAAGCAGATCGCTACTTCTTGTACCGCATCCCCGAACACTTGGAGTCGTACATCGATTACGGTCAGCGTATCGGAAATGCACAGCTTCCCTATGAGCGCGAAGACTTCCGCAAAGTGTTTGACCTTGGTCGATACTACGTTCAAAAGAAAGGAGACATGTACTTACTTGGTAACGCTGCGAAAGGTGGTGTGACGAAGTTGTTCTCTGTGAGTGAGAAGAAACAACTTACAAGTGACTGTGGGGTTATCGGTACACTGACAAATGGCGATGTAGTGTCGTCGCAGTGGATAGATCCTGACTATCGATTTGTGCCGAAAGAGAATGGGTTTTCTGTATCTGGAGCACTACATGTTGTACCTGCCAATAAGCTGTTCACACCTGTGAAACTGATAGTGTTTAGAGTGTTCTTGTTAGTCTTTGGGTGGCACACGGGCATGGCGTATCGCATCAAGGGACTTATCCGAAAACTACTGATGCTTAAGAGTGGTAGTAGTAGCGCATTGTTCTATCGTGACGTTGAGCTAAGTGACACACATCTACGCATTGCAGATACCATCAAGATCACAGGGAAAGATCAGTTTGCTTCTCTGCAGCTTGGTGACGAATTCTTTGTACGGTACGTGCCACAGTCGCGGTACTTCCAGAGTCAAGAGTTCGATGCAGTGGGCGTGATGCTCAGTCCTCAGCAGCTGAAAGAGTTGAACACAGAGCGAAAGATTCGCATAGAGCGCAGTATCAATCTTGAGACAGGAGAGCACAGTGAGCCAGCAGTACTTCCAGTACTTGTGGGAACTATGGGACTCGAATACAGCGAAGGTCGCAAAAGTCGTAAGGCACTCACATATCGTTTGCGTCGTCGCGCAGACGAAGTGATCCGTAGTATCCAGACGTATCACCAAGGCACTCCACTAACACTCCTCGATCTTGGTCCTGCAGAAGGCAAGTCTCTGAGTTACGTACAAGATGTCTTCCCAGATATCGAGATGACAGGACTGGAGTTTTCTCCAGAGCTTATCGATGCGTGTACAGATAGTCGCCTGCGGATGGTCGAAGGTGATGCGATGGATCCACCATTCCGACCAGAGTCATTCGACATCATCTCCGCAACTGCACTTATCGAACATGTAGAGAGTCCTATAAATATGCTCAAAAAGATGCACAGTCTTCTGCGCCCAGGTGGACTTATGATCATCACGACACCAGATCCATTCTTCGAACGTATCGCAGGTGCCATCGGCCACCTCGATGATGAAGCACACCAAGAGACGATGACGACAAAAACACTCGATCGTTATCTGCGTGAGGCAGGGTTTGAACCAGTAGAAGTAGAGAAGTTTATGTGTTGGCCGTGGGGACTTCCAGGCGAGCTTGGTATCGAGTCGTTGATGAAGAAGATAGGGCTTCGGCCGTTGCTCTTGAATCAGTTGGCGGTTGGAAGAAAATTATCAAAATAATTTAGTTGTAGGTTATAAGTTGTAGGTTTTGATTTTGTAACTTACAACATACAACTTACAACTCAGAACTATTCATCTCTCCCGAATCCAATAGTATCCTCCAGGGATTCCCATCAACAGTATCGTCACAAACATGAGTAGTGCTAATGCGATTGCCTGCTCAGGACCTACACCAAACGGGGCAAGGAGTATGAGCAGTGCGGCGTCTCGTGTGCCTAGTCCACTCGGTGCTATCGGGACCATCGAAAGAAGTCCTGTTATCGTAAATGCAGAGACGAGGATAGTGGCATCTATGGTGATGCCAATACTTCTTGCGAGCATGACCGCCCAGAAGAAGTACATTGCCCAAGCAACACATGTCAGAAGAACTATATTGCAGATCTTCATCTTTGGCAGACTCGGCATGTAGAGTTTTACGAAGGGGAGAGCGATCTTTACCATTGGAATTCGCAGAATGATGAGTATACTAATGAGTGCAGCAAAGAGAGCTATTCCCGCAATGATGAGTGCCCATTGCACGCTGATAAGTACACCGATACCGAGGATGCCTACTAATCCAATCGCGATGACATCAGTAATGCGATCTATGATAGAGAGTGCGATACCAATCTTTCCGGGGATTCCATGTTTTTGGAGGTATGCGGCTTTGCCAAGCTCCCCGATCTTTGCTGGTGTGATGGTTCCAAGGAAGATGCCAATAGCGTAGATTTTCCACGATTCTTTGAGTGTTGGATTCTTTCCTATAATCTTGGTGAGTGTGTGCCAGCGGAGTGTTTTTGCTATAAATATCCCCAAAATTCCCAAGAGAGATACTGCTGCAATAGAAAAATCAGTCTGTGAAAGTGCTCCAATAAGCTTATTGCGGTCGATATTGTACAAAATCCATCCAAAGAGTAGTACGCCGATGATTTTCAGCAATGGAAGGATGCTCTTTAGCTTCATGCCGACTACAATAGCAGACATGTTTCGAAAGATGTCATCAACTTCGCATGTGGTTCTCCTTCTCCTCTTTGCATGCGCAATGATAGGCGTTTGGCTTTTGCCGATGATCCTTGCAGGACAAGTGTACGACATCAATCCACTTCTACTTGCGCGTAATGTGTCTGTGTCTGGCCAGTTTATTCTGACTGATGAGATTGGAAGATTTCTTGCACCACATCTTTTGACTGAAGCAGGAATCTTCTCGACTGCAGATGGAAGACTGAGCGCACTCTTTTTTGCGTGGGTGCACCAGTGGGTTGCATGGGGTGACCATGTTATGTGGAGCGCAGTTGCTGCCAAAACAATGGCACTATCCTTAGTTATTTGGTGGTTCTTTATCGTTAAGCTTTTCGATAGGCGCATCGCGTGGATCTCCACGATCCTCATCGCATTCATGCCACTGTACTGGCGACAAGCGGTCTGGCTAGATGACTACAACCTTGCATTTGTATTCCTCTTTTCGAGTTTTGCTGCATATGTTTATCTTCAAGAGAAGTCACGCATAGGTGCGTTGTTACTTTCGGGTGCATTGTTTGGTGCATGTGCAGCGGCTAAAGATACGTTTCTTATTTTCGTGCCATGGTTTTGTATTGGATACTACTGGGCGCATCGTACAGACATGAAAAAAGTCATTATAGGCATCGCAGTCTTTGGTATAGCGGCACTTGTGGTATATCTCATTCTATACATCGGAGATATCCGTACTCTTGGTTACCCCGTGAACCACAACCTTGCTGCATTTTGGCCAGGTGCATCTGAGGTACGTGAAGGCTTCTACCTGCATGCGTATCCAGACCCCTATACGTACTTTTTTGCGCGTGAGGCATACGACCAAACCTTACTGTCACAATTTACCGAGCTCACACGTATTCAGCAATACCAGCAATACAAGAGCTTCATCAATTTTGGCATTGGCGACATTGGGGTCATCGGAATTGTACTCAATGGCTTATGGTTGTTTGTCGGAAGTATTCCAGAATTATTTCAACAGGAGCACATTGGTGGTGCGGTACTGTGGCTGTTCATCCTTCCAGGATTTTTGATCTTACGCAGAGACAGACGTGTCCTTTCTCTGCAGATCGTTGGACTGATCGTATCTGCAGAAGTGATTATGCGATTCTTCCTGCATTACGGGCGTAACCACTTGATGGATTATGGTTGGATACTCGCACTTCTCGCTGCCATTGGTATCGCAGGCATTGCAGATAAGGGACTACAGCATTCGAAGAAGATCGTGACAATGATTGTTTTGGTTCTCGTTGTCCAGCTTGTCCAAGCGAACCGCACCATCTTTGCTCGTCGGTACGACCATCCATCTGTTTCCTATGTCGTTGCGGTATCCGATGCGATCAATCTTCTCGATAAGGATGCCGTCATCGCGCTTGGTATCGGTCCGACACAAGTTACGCAGGTGGCACAGCTTAGCCATGCGACCGTTGTTCCTTTTGCTGAGAAGACAGTTGCAGCATTGCTGGATGAGAAGAAGGTTTCCGAAGCATTTGAAACGTATGGCATCACACATGTATATGGGTACGGCGAAGACACACTACGGCGTGTGCGATTTCAGACGAGGAGCATAGAGAGTCTCGATGTTGACGTTGGGACTCAGTCAAAAAGTATCAGTCCTATCGTTACGTGGTTGTTGCATGTGATTCGATAGGGCTTAAGTCATTCTAGAGCCAAAGATTCCCGAGTAATTTACTTCCTTCAATTTCAGACTCGTACTACTCTTCTACTGTATGAAAAAAGCTCTAATAACAGGTATCACAGGCCAAGATGGGTCATATCTTGCGGAGTATCTTCTTAAGAAAGGGTACGAGGTACATGGTATAGTGCGTCGAACGAGCTCTTTTAACAGGCAGCGCATCGATAAGATCTTTTATGATCAGCACCAAGATGCATATCTCCACTATGGAGATATGACTGATATGAATTCCCTTATTCATGTTATGTCACTTTGTAAGCCAGATGAAGTGTATAACCTTGCTGCGCAATCTCATGTTCAGATCTCATTCAATGTTCCGTACTACACGGCAATGACTGATGCTATTGGCGTGCAGAATCTTTTAGAGTCAATTCGTATCCTTGGACTGGATTCGAAGTTTTATCAGGCGTCTACATCTGAGCTTTTCAGTGGTGATCCCGCACAAGCACCCCAAAATGAAAAGACACCTTTTCGTCCACGGAGTCCATATGGCGCTGCGAAACTCTATGGTTTCGAAATAGCGCGCATCTACAGAGAGTCTTATGGGTTCTTTGTTTGCAATGGCATCTTGTTTAATCACGAAAGTCCTCGAAGAGGGTCAAACTTTGTGACTCGGAAAATTGTAAAAAATGTTGTAGCCCTTGTACAAGGAAATGGAGAGAGTATTCCTCTTGGCAACCTTGATGCGAAGCGTGACTGGGGGTATGCACCCGAGTATGTCGAGTCTATGCATATGATGTTGCAGCATGACAAGCCTGGAGACTATGTTGTTGCTACAGGGGAGACGCATACCGTTCGTGAGTTTGTCGATGCGTCCTTTGCACATGTGGATATCGTTGTGCAGTGGGAGGGGTCAGGACTCGGAGAGAGAGGGCTCGATGCGAAGACAGGAAAGGAGCTAGTCGTCATCGATCCGCAATATTTTCGTCCAAATGAAGTGGATCACCTCTGTGGAGACCCAAGTTATGTAAAAGCAACTCTTGGTTGGGAGCCGAAAGTCAAATATGCGGAACTTGTATCCATCATGATGGATGCTGAGATGAAGGGGGAGGGGGTTTAATAATTCTCAAGCTAAAGAAGCATGCCTCTGCGAGTACTCATCATTACGACGACACTCGTGCCCAAAAGTGGCTGGGGAACCTTCGCGCGCAATACCGTTCTCGGTTTACAAGAACGAGGACACACTGTCGCTGTTCTCGTTCATGAGAAGTCCGATGACATGGAGTGTGCCCAGTACGTATCGTTACCGTGGGTCCTGAGCCTTCTCGGTTCGCCATTTGCTTGGGTGAAGACTGTATCGGCCATACGCAAAGCGATCAAAGCTTTTCACCCTGATGTTATTCATATACAAGTAGAGCCTTATGCACTGGCTATGCCATTTGCTGGACGTACTCCTTGGGCTCTTAGTCTTAATGGAACGTATTGCGTGAAGCCACTGTATAGCAGGATGACTAAATACTTGATGACACTGGTCTACAAGCAGGCGCATCATATTTTTAGTCCAAGTATGTATACGAAAAAACGATGCATCGCAGCGGTAGAGGAACAATGTGGAACTGCGCTTTCGCAGGTTGTAGAGCAGAAGATCACGACATTTAAGCTTGGTATTGAGCTCTGTCCTCCTCTTGCACATTCTGTTGATGCAGATGAGCGACACGTGCTCTATGTGGGAGGTATAAAACCACGCAAAGGCATAGCAGAGATTATCGAAGGTTTTGCGTCGTATGCCAAGAATTCCGACGAACCTACACGGTTGCATCTGGTAGGTACAAATGACCCATGCCAGTACCGTGACTCTTTACATGAGATAATCGAAGGACATGGGCTAACCGATAGCATCATCTTCCATGGGATGATCAGCCAAGAGGCGCTTGAAGAATTGTATGGCAAAGCAGATGTATTTATTATGTTAAGTAAATCTCATGAATATCACTTTGAGGGCTTTGGCCTTGTGTTTCTTGAGGCAAATATGAGAGGTATTCCGACTATTGGCTCCAGAGACTCTGGTTGCGCTGAAGCTGTAGACGAAGGTGTGTCTGGCTATAGTGTAGACCATGACGATCCTGAGATGATTGCAAAACGCCTGCAGTGGATCCTCGATGAGAAACGCATAGATTCAGCAGATTGCGTTAATTGGGCACATCAACATAGTATAGATGGTCAAGTGCAAGAGTTTCTAAAAGTGTATAATGCTGTACAATTAGCTTAGATATTGTATAATATTGTTATGGCAGAATCAGTACCATTATCTGCATTTGAGCAGGATCGGTTAACATGTATTGGCAACTTCCTTAGGGGTAAACACCGAGAGGCAATTCAATTGCTCTTACATGACGATATGGGACTAGACTCTAACTGGAAGAATGTATCTAAACACTGTGTCAATGTCGCTCTTATAGGCTATACATTGGCTGATGCCCTTGAAATTCCTGAACAGGATCGTGATAGACTTGTCAGCACTCTAGTCATTCATGATGCACTCAAGCGTGTAGAGATCAACCCTGGAAATGCATTGGATGATAATCAAATACAGAAAGCACGTGATCGATTTGCATTACTTTTGCAGACCATAGATGTAGACGGCACAATTCAACTGGGGTTAGACGAAAGCAACACAGCTGTTTCTAGCATGGATCTGCTTCAAGTCATTGCACGCATGTCATCTTTTGCTAGCCATTCGATGTTGAGAATGTGTGCCGAAATATCTTCTTGCACATGCGCTTCTTGTAAGAGTCCTGCCCATCTCTTGGCATCTCCTACTACGAGTAGGAGTACATCTGGCACTGTGCGAATTACTATTGAAAGAGCGTGTAGCAGAGGAGTACTTCCCTTGTCTCTGCTAAGACGCCCACCAAATAGAATCACTTTCTTCCCCTGCAGTGAATGTGTGTCTCGAAATGTTGCTATCTCTGAGTTGCTCGCTTCCCACGACTCTATGTCTATGCCGTTATGCACTACACACGTATGGGGGATTTTATTGGTATCGAGTGCCCTCTTTAGAGCTTCACTTACTGCTATCACTTTCGATGTGTTTTTTGTAGAATCCTTCGAATCAAGCGGTTTCGAAATGGGTTCCACTGTAGCCCCACCTGTCCGATATGATCCAATGGTGTTACTTGTGTATCTACTCCTGCCGATGCCAGATACCTGTGAGTCATAAGTCTGCCGTAATTGAAACTCATAGTGTCATGCATCGTGATGCAGACTTTGTCTGTAAACGTACGCGCTATGCAAAGGGCATCGTACGTAAGGTACATGTGTAGGTTGTGTGCATGTACGATGTCTGGCTGTATGTTTTGCATCTCCTGTTTTAGCATATTTGAAACAGTGCTTTGTTTTAGTGATTTGTAGTGCCGAAGAGATGGTGCGTAATCGATGGGCAGACTTATAACATTGCCTGTACGGACAATGTCTTTTGACACATCTTTTCTATGTGATGTGATTACAGATACAGTGTGCCCTTTTTGTGCATATGCATCTGCAAGATTCTTCGTGATGTTTGCCACACTACTTTCATAGTTTGGAGGATACCTGTCATTGAGAAGGAGGATCTTCATGAGTCAAGGAGAGCGCTATTTGGAGCGTGAATCACATCATCAAATGTTGCAACGTATTTTAGGAATGATTCCAGATCATCCCAAAGATGGTACTTCTCTAGTTCGGAGCTGTGTCCTAGGATGTGAAACCAAGGCTGGTGAGAGCTGTATGCATGCATAAAGAGGTTTTTTGCGAAACTCAACCAACTGTGGCATTTGTACATAGGAATGTGCATCTTCTTTAAGTGTGGTCGTGCGCGCAGAAAAGGATTGAGGATCTTTCGGTTCATCACGGGGCGCAATGGATAGGGGTATACAAGAAGGGATATAGGAAGTGCGTGTGGATTTTCTCCTGAAAATGCAAACTGGTCTACTGTTCTAGCACCCAGAAACCCAGCAGCTTTTACTGATGATTCTATGTCTGGATTTGTATCTCCATACGGATAACAGAACATAGTACATGGTTTGCCAGTATTGTCTTCTACCCACTTTTTACTGTCTACTATCTCCTTCTTTGCATCGTCCAATGTTATATTTGTGAGATGAGGATGCGTCAAAGTATGTGCACCTATTTCATGTTTTCTGCTGAGTTCTTGTACTTCTTTTTGTGACAGCATTTGAAGGCCAAATTGTTGTTTTGGAGAAACATAGAATGTACCTGTTGCTCCGTATGTCTCAAGTAGCTTTGCAACCCGAAGGTCCATAGCATATCCGTCGTCCCAAGACGTGGTAAATATCATCGCTTTCGGGCAAGAAGATTATAGCCAATAGCAAATTTCTTACTACTGATACTGTGATCATATCCATCGCGCAATAATGCAAGGTGCGTCACCACGTATGTGTAGGCGAAAGTGAACTTTCCCCCTCGCAACCATTTATTTTCTAGTAGCCTTCGGATGTGCTGTTGGACACGTAGAGCAAAGTACCCTCCACGTTGTTCTATGCTTACAATTTCACAGTCATTCTCCAGAAGCTTTCTAAAGCTGTGATTCTTGGCTTCTATTAGTGCTCCACCAAGTGCCATGACGAAATGGCTAATACATTTGATTCGTTAAAAACGCCCGAAGGAAATCTTTTGCATTTTACGATTTTTCTTTTGTTAATGTGGGAAAGCCTTAGTTATTGAGATAATATTTACTTATGATTGTTATGCAGCCAGATAGGGTAATTCTCAAGAATCAAGTCAGTAAATTTGCTAAGGAGCTTTCCGGATCAGTTTTAGATCTTGGTGGCGGGAATGGTGAACGTTATAAGCATTTTTTTCAGACGATAATATCACTGGATATTAATCCAGAGAATCATCCAGATATTGTTGGGTCTGCAGAGGATGTCCCCCTAGAGAATGGTGTAATGGATTCTATTTTATGTACACAACTTCTTGAGCATGTTCCGCATCCCCTTAAGGTATTTTCGGAAATGTTTCGACTGCTCAAGCCTGGAGGTAAGGCATTTCTTACAGTTCCCCAATGGAATGAATTGCATGAAGAGCCACATGACTATTTTAGATATACAAATTTTGGCATGCGTCAAATGAGTGAGGATGCAGGATTTACTGTATTAAAAATGGAGCAGCGTGGTGGTTATTATTCTTTGCGTACCCAAGTAGCTATCCGTTTCTTGATAGATAAGTATCATCCATATCAAAACTATTTTGCAATGCTAATTATAGCCCCTATCAGTACTATACTAACAAAATTTGCAATAATGCGTGATAAATGGGATACCTCTGACGCGAATAGAAAACACGCTATAGGTTGGGCAGTATTGCTGGAAAAGCCAATGTAATTAATTTTTTAAGATCTGCATGTATTTTTCAATCATGCAATGTGTAGAAAAAAATGTTTTTGCACGTTTTTCACCGGCTATCCCCATTTTTTTTGCTTTATCTGGATGTGTGAGGAGGTCTAACAAGTGGTTTGCATATGCTTCCTTATCGCGTGGATCACAAATGAAGCCAGTTTTATTGTGTTCTACTACCTCTGATGGACCACCATACTTTGTAGTAACAACAGGCTTGCTTGCGAGCATTGCTTCTATATTCACTAGTAAAAATGGTTCTAGGTATACAGATGGCGTGGTAACAACATCCGCTATAGAATATGCAGCTTGCATTTCTTCTGATGATAGATAGTCAGTGAATCTGCAAGCTGGAAGTATCCTTTTTCCTGTTTTGGAATTACGAATATGAGATTCCCATTTTTGCTTATTGCCAACAAGTAGTAAGACTACATCTGGCATATGTTCATGTATTTTTTGGAATGCGCTTAGCAGGACATTTGCTCCTTTATCCTCAGAAAGTCTTCCAGCAAATAGGATGATCTTTTTATTTAATAATGAATATTTCTGAATAAAGTCTTTAGTAGAACTAGTTTGTTGCATTTGGAGGTTAATACCATTGTGTATAAAAGTGGTATTTGTAATGCCATTTATACGTAGTGCTTTTTCTTGTTCTTTGCTTACTGCTACCACTATGTTTACATATTTATTGAGAGTATTGCGAATGTAGTAGTTGCGGAATGGATTCCACTGAAGTCCACTGCTATGCCATTGGTCAAAGATGGATATTTTTGGATTATTGTCATCAAGATATTTTTCTGTAGCAATGCGACCATAATGAACACTCATACAATCGTGAGCAGTGAGTATAATGTTTTTGGTATATCTTTTTGCTATTCGTAAAGAATGATATGTCAGATATGTATGAATGTTATGTGCGTGTACCACATCTGGTTGCTCCTCTTTGAGAATATCTTTCATCATTTTTGCTACTGCAGGGTTGTACAGAGAGAGCCAATGACGGAGTGAAATCCTGTAGGAGACTGGAATGCTAATAACATTATCTCTTCTTTGTATTGTGGGGTTATCTTTTTTTCTGTGCGTTGTAATTACTATTACGTCATGTCCTTTCTTTGTATATTCATCTGCAAATACTTTAGTCATATTAGCAACACTGTCATTGCCATAGGGTGGGTAGCTATCATTAAGAAGTGCTATTTTCATGTCTTCTGCAGTGCCGTCATCCCATGAGGTGGTTACTTTCATATTTTATTTGCGGAAGAGGTTTTCTCTTGAATAAGAAAATACACAGGGAAAATAACTAGGATCAAAATTAAGTGATAAATACCAAGCGCTATATAGAGTGCATATGTAGTTTTTGTTTTTTGCATCAAAAAGAAGAATGTACCGAGTGAACAAGTAAGGCCGGCAAGATTTATTATTGTTGCAAGATATATACGAGAGTAGAGACGAAGGAATGGTGTTATGAGTGCGTGAGCTGCATGAGTGATATGCAGGATGGCAATGACGATAAAAGGGTATACAGCGACGCTGAAGTCGCTTCCGTACACTACGGGGATTAGGAGTGGAACGGTGATAAGGGCGCCGATTGTTGCCCCTGTGTGAATGAGGCCTGAATATATCGCGAGGCGTACGAGACTTTTTTTGAGGTTAGAAGCGCTGCTTGAAATGGTTGGAATAACAGAAGCAGAGAGCTTACTGATATTACTGAGAACAAATGAAGATGGAAGGTTTCCGAGTTTGAATGCTAGGCGGAAGAGTCCTACAACAGACTCCTGTACAAACATTCCAAGTACTACCATGAAGGCGTTTGGGTAGAGGTTTCCGACATTCTTATCGATAGCAATCCACACTCCATCTTTTCCGAACTTCCATAAATGTTTGAATGAGTGGGTGCGGAGAATCTCTCCGAAAGAAGGAAGGTTGTATGCTGTGCGAATATTGCTGTAGACAAGAAGGCTTACGAGGCTCATGAGTGCAGTACCCAGTAGTGCTCCAAGGAGTATTCCTGCGACTCCCATTCCTTGGATCAGGAATAGGACAGACAGTCCGAGTTGCAATACGATACGACTATTTTCAAGAATAGTAAGCTTGCGAATCTCACGAACGGATTGCAATACTATAGATCCGAAGACAAAGAGTGGGTCTATCATTGATGAAAGAAAAATAAGACGTGCAAGGTGTCCAATTTCTGGATTGTTGTACATACCTCCTGTAATTGTTGGAAGAAAAGGAATAAGTATAGCCATGATGAGAGCGCTACAGGCAGAGAGGAAAAGGTAGTAGTGCAGTACCTCTTTCATGCGAGTTGTATCTTTTTTTCCGTAAGCTTGTGCAAAGAATGTGAGGGCAGTTGTTTGTTGGCCAAGATTTGTGATGAATCCGAGTAGCCCCGTAAATGCAAGTACGACTGCGTACTCACCATAGCCTCCGAGTCCAAGTAGTCGTGCATAGAGAATAGATGAAAGAAAACTACACCCTATAAGTACCGTGCGCCCAATTTGCATAGTAGCGATATCTCGCACAAAGGGGACTCCCATAAGAAACTGTAAACGTTCACGCATAATGTAACTATTGTAGAACAGATATGTGCATACACCTCCTATTAAAGAGAAATAAGGGAAATAAGGGAAATAAGAGAATGTCTATTTCTCTATAATACCTTCCCTTAATTTCTCTTATTCCTCTTATTTCTTATAAAAATATAGTAATCTAGACGTATATGGGCATGGTTGACCGCATCGGCATAACCCGAAAGATCACCAGACCCCGTCAGGAGGCGTTTATCAAGCAATTTGCTACAGATGGTGCAGTTTTAGATATTGGCTGTGGTAACGACCTCTATAAGGATGCATTTCCCAATTGTACGACGGTGGATATCGCAGCTCGCCCAGGAGTGAAGGTGGATATCATCGGTGATGCGCACGATTTACACATGATTCAGGATTCCTCGTACGACATGATCCTCTGTGCGGAAGTCTTGGAGCACTTACATACACCACACAAAGCTATCGCTGAGTTTCATCGGATACTAAAGCCAGGTGGAAAGCTTATTCTTACAACGCGATTTCTTTTCCCTATTCATGATGCACCAGGAGATTACTATCGTTACACGAAGTATGGTTTGCAGCATCTGCTTTCCAGGTTCACCATCGAAGAACTACAAGAAGAAACATCTACACTGGAAGCACTTGCAGTCTTGTACCAACGCATTGGATTTCAATGTGAGACACTCGGGTTCAAGCCATTCAAATTATTTTGGTTTTTGAAGGCGAAGGTGATTCTTCTCTTTCGAGGAATTATTTCAAAAGAGTATGGAGATATAGGGCATACTATTGAGGAGAGCCCTATTATGACTTCGGGGTATTTTGTTGCAGCTCATAAATGAGGCGCTTGAAAATCATCGCCATCGGTCTTCTGATATTCACTGTCTTCCAGATGGTGGCGCTCCTTGGCATGACGCTTCTTATGTATCAGATAACACCAAAGAGTGTTCTTGCACGAGACACATTCATAGGACGCATCCAACCACTCATGCTTATGGTCCGCTTGGCGGACCGTTCTCTTAATACGTTTTATAGAGGACCGACACCTCCTGCAGAAGTTCCTTTCTATAGCATCGAGATAGATGATGCAGACCTTACACTTCTTGAAGAGAAGCTAGAGAAACTGGATGTCTTCCTCGAAGATGATGCAAAGATCTGGATGGACATCACTTTTACAGCAGATGGAGAGAAATACGATGCGAAGATGCGTGTGCGAGGCGATCGGTTTAATCACTGGCAGTTCCGTAAGAAGTCGTGGCGAGTGAAGTTTCCAAAAGATCACCTCTTTAGAGGCATGCGCGAGATGACTCTGATCATCCCCGAAGACCGTGCATGGCATGCAGAGATGGTTAGCTACCATAGAGCGAAGAAGCTCGAACTGCTTCAGCCACCGATGCAATTTGTTGGCGTGTCGATGAATGGCAGTGCACCACTTGCATACGTAGAAGTGGAACACTGGACGAAAGAGATGCTTGAAAAGCAGGGTTACCCCGGAGATGTAAATTTCTACAACCCAGGTGGCACACAGACGTCTACATTTGATGGATGGGACCCTCTATACGAAGACTTGGAGTATTCAGGGAAGTACTTGGAGTCGGACATTAGTCCACAGGATTCATTTGAACAGTTAGAACTCCTTTTCTCCCTTGAAGAAGAAGGTGCATATCTTGAGCCAGACTTTCAAGCGAAGGTACTTTCCATCTTTGACTTTGATACATTGATCAAATGGCATGCGCAGAGTTTTCTAGCGGGAAATCTTCATGCAGGTGGCGCAAATATGCGCGTGTTCTTCGACACCTCTAGGGGGCAGTTTGTTCCTGTCCCATGGGACATACACATCACGACACCGAAGCCGCTTCTGTCTCAGTATCCCAGTGCACTTTGGCAAAACATCTTTGCTATACCGGAGTGGAATCTTGCATTGCATCAGTTCCTCTGGGAGTACTTGAGTAGTGAAGAGCAGGTTGGTGACGACTTGGTGTATATAGATTCCTATAGAGAGATGGTGGAAGAGATGGCATATCGCGATCCGCATAAACTTCTGAGCAACCGTCAGATCAAAAATGATCTTGATAGGAGGTCTCGTGAACTTCGAGAGAATATGGATTCTCTGCGTGAGCAATTACAAACTTCAGAATTACTTGTAGCACAGCGACTACCCACTGATGATGACCTAGCAGATGGTATCGGGTTGATTCTTGATATTACTATGCGGGGTCCAGTGGCTTCTATATTGACGAATGTTACGCTGCCATCGGAGATCGAGTTAGATATTTCACTCGATGGCGAGGAATTTATCCTTGGTGAAACACTTCTAGCTCCAGAGTCTCCTCCTGTAGATGATCTCGGGTTCCCTACAGAAACGCCACAGACACACTACCTCCTTGAACTTAGAGGATTTACTATCACAGCAGGAGACCTGCCACTCCCCTTAGATCTACGCAACGCTGTTACAGGAGAGCCTTCAGATGTCATAAATACTGTCGTAGTAGATGACAGTAGATATCAGGATTTTGTTCCCGATCTACGCTAATATCTTCCTATGCGACGCCTACATGTCATTCTTGGGATCATCGGAGTACTCATAGCTATCCAAGCTATAGGGATGCTTCTCATGGCATTACTTATATATCAAGCAACACCGAACAGCACGCTGGCACAGCGTACATTTATCGGAAAGATCCCAGGGGTACTTAGTTCTGTACGTATTATTGATCGGTCGTTGAATATGTTGTACCGTGGTCCGAAACCTATAGAGTCACTACAGAGTTACAGTTTGCGTGTCGACACTGAAGATCTTCAAAATATAGAGGATGCACTACCCACAGAGCTTCCGTCTCCGTGGTATTCAAACTTGTTTCTTACAGAAGATGCAAAAGAGTGGGCTGATGCAGTATTTACTGCAGATGGAGTGGATTACAATGTGAAGATCCGTGTGCGAGGAGACATCTTCAATCACTGGGCGTACCGTAAAAAGTCTTGGCGAGTACGATTCGATAAGGATCAATTGTTTAATGGCATGCGTGAGATGAATTTGATCATTCCCGATGATCGTTCTTGGTTTGCGGAGCCACTCAATGTATACCGTATGAAGAATTTTGATCTCCTGCATCCAGCTATGGAGTTTGTAACTGTCTCTCTCAATGGCAGTGCCCCAATGCTCTATACACAAGCAGAACATTGGACGAAAGAAATGTTTGAGAAGCAGGGTTTTACGGGTGATACCAATGTGTATAAAACAGGAGGGGGAGTATCGCACTTCCAACAGTGGGATCCTGTCTTTACAGAGATTGGGTACTGGGATAAGTATCTGAAAAATCCAAATCGAGATACGTACGATGAGGTGGAGATTTTGATGCAGCTTGCAGAGGAGGGTGCACATGAAGATCCAGACTACCTCAAGAAGCTCAAGGCAGTACTCGATCTCGATGACATGATTTCTTGGTACGCTGTTTCCCTTCTCTCGGGAAGTCGGCATGTGAGTGACTTCAATGTGCGTTTCTACTTCAATCCATCCAGTGGCATGATGATGCCGTTACCTTGGGATATCAGTCTCTATGCACCACGTACACTGCTTACTCTTCCTGGCAATGCATTGCTCAATGAGATCTTCCGCATTCCAAAGCTAAAGCTCGCAGTGCATAAGATTCTTTGGGAATACGTCAACGACGGCGAACAAGTCGCTGCAGACTATGCAGAGCGCGACCGCTTGCGTGCATCTATGGAGCGTGCTGCATATCGTGATCCACTCAAGATCCAAAGTAACAGACAGGTAAAACATCAGCTTGATACGTTGTCGTGGAAAGTGGAGACGAACATCGAGCACATTCAAGACGAGCTCAAGATCTCCGAAGTGCTTTTTACCGAGCGCATACCAAGTTCTGATGACAGCCGCGATGGTATCGTTCGTATTTTGGACTTCTCAGCACGTGGCGTTGCATTTGCATCACTCAGTGCACTGGCTCTATCGGAAGAGTTTGCTTCTCTTGCGGTGGAGGAAGAGATCCAGCTCTGGAGAGATGATGGCGATGGTGTTTGGACTGCAAATGATGATCGTATCGCACTTGGTTTGTCTGAAAAATTAGACAAAAAAGGACGTACCGTAGTCGAAACGCTCGATGAAGATCTCGCACTGCTTTGGAGTGGTGATCCTATCACCAATGAACATGGTGCGGTGGTAACAGCACCGCACACTCGACATCGATTCTTTGTTGTTGTGCCATCTCGCGCAGTAGATCTAGATGCATTTACGATGAAGGTTACCGTACGCAATGCCGTGACAGGAAAAAAAGCAGATGTTATAGGCGAGACACTTGTAGATGAGCGTACATTTGAACGGCTTGATGAGGCGTACATGAGTCGTAGTGACTTCCTTGATAAGTACCCATACTTCCTCGCGAATGCTACAGATGGTGTGCAGCTTCGAGGCTTGCATCGTATTTCTGAGACGGTGATCGTTCCCTCCACAGTACAGCTCATCATTTATCCGGGTACGACTCTACGTATGGACCCAGGAGTTTCTATTCTCTCCTACGCTCCTGTTACCATGATTGGGTACAAAGAGAGGCCGATAGAGATCAAAGCAACTGGAAGCGATCCATGGGGTGTCTTTGCAGTCCTCAATGCAAGTGAGCCAAGTGCTGTGCAGTGGACGAGTGTCTCTGGAGGATCCGATGCGTACATCAATGGTGCATTCTTCTCGGGTATGTTTGCCTTCCATGGTAGCCCTGTGACTATTGTGGATTCTGTCATAGCAGATGCACATGGTGACGATGGGCTCAATCTGAAGAACATCTACGTAGACATCAACCGTGTTCGGTTTGAAGCAAATTCTGCAGATGGTCTCGATATAGATTTCGCTCTCGCAGGTGTAGTGGAGAATAGCCTCTTCATCGACAATGGAAACGATGGACTAGACATCTCTGGTTCTCCCATCATCATCCGAAACATCGAAGTCACAAACAGTGGCGATAAGTGTGTAAGTGTAGGAGAAGGTAGCACACCACTTATCTACGACAGCGTCTTGAAAGGATGCCAAATAGGAATCGCGGTCAAAGACGACTCTCATGCAAAGATAGAGCGTGTCGAATTTATCGACAACGATATTGCTATCTCTGCCTATGTCAAAAAGCTCTTCTTTGGTGTCCCATCTGTCACGGTTATCGATAGTACATTTATCGAAAATGGTCAGAAGATACTTGCGCTCTCTGGTGCAGTGATTACCCTTGATTCTGCTGAATAATTAACTACATCCCAAATCCCAAATCCCAAATCCCACACTCCAAAAGCAAAGCGCCTCACCTCTTCATTTCCGTCGTATTGAAATAAAATACGTGCTGCCCGATAGATTGATCCCTGCATTTCGAGATCGCATCGCTCCCTATACACAGCCAGATCCTTTCTTGGTAGATGAAGGAGCTCACAGAAAGCAGTACCCTGTGACATCTCTCTATTTTGATTCTGTAGACTTGCATTCTTTGTATGAGAAGGAAGCAGGACTCCTTTCGCGACGTAAAGTGCGACTACGTACATACGAAAAAGAATTTTCCGAACAGGGGTATGCATTTCTGGAGATCAAGCGTCGTCATGACTTTGTGGTATCGAAAGACAGACTATCTCTCTCTGTTGGCCACCTGAAGGCAGATCTTCCTATGGCAAATTTACTCGATCATGTTCTCCAAAGAGTAGAGGCTGACGAAGATGTAACAAGCGAAGTGCACCTACTCCAGAGCTGGTATAATCTTCAGCCTACATCTCTTGTGAGTTATATTCGCACACCATTTGTTGGTATGCAGGACCGACGTTTTCGTATCACTATTGACAGTGATATGGAGACAGTGTGGAAGCCAACTCAATTGATTGGTCATCAGCTACGTACTGCATGTCACGCTGGATGGAGTGTCGTCGAAGTGAAATGTAACCATGCTATTCCATCGTGGTTTCACGATATCATCCAAGAATTTGAACTCAATCGCACCGCACACTCGAAGTATGCGTTGTGCGTGCAGCATGGTGCTGGTTTGGTTGCTGGATGATGTTTTTTTAAGAGAAATAAGGGGAATAAGGGAGTTCTTTGTATAGGGTTTCTACTAGGTATGGGAAATTGTCAGTTTTAATTTCTCTTATTTCTTTTATTTCCCTTATTTCTTTTTTAATCTACCATTAGTTCCATGCAACCAGTTATCCCAGATATCGGATCATTCTCAACGATGCTCAACCCTGTGGTCGCAGTGATTGCACTTTTTGGAAGTTGTCTTTTAGGACTCCTTACAGCATGGGTCTACAAGTCTACACACCGTGGACTTTCCTACTCTCAGTCGTTTCAGTTCTCTTTGGTGCTTCTTACTATTCTTGGATCAGTTGTGATGATGGTCGCAGCAGGAAGCCTTACGAGAGCTATTGGAATTCTTGGCGCATTCTCGCTCGTTCGTTTCCGTACAGCTATCAAAGACCCTAAGGACATGGCATTCATACTCCTGTCTCTTTCTACAGGTCTTGCTATGGGGGCGGAGATGTACATCCTCGCTGGTATGACAACAGTGTTCGTGTCTCTTGTGATCTTGGTACTCACATGGGCAAACTTTGGTATGTCGAGCAAGCATGAGTCTGTCTTCCGTCTTATGTGTAAGGAAGGAGGGAAGGGGTCTGCAGTAAACATCGCAGTCTATGAGGCTATGTTTGATAAGATGGCTGACTCATACCGACTTCTCAGTGCACATGGCCGTGGTGATCGCATGGAACTGAGTTATGGTGTGCGTCCACGTAAAGGAGAGACAGCGATCTCCATACTCGATGCACTACGTAAAGACCATAGTGTAGAAGATGTGGAGCTGTTTGATGCAAAGCACCAGGTGGAGTTTTAAACGGTTCTGTGTTGTGAGTTCTGGGTTACGGGTTTTTGCTTTTAGCTTAGCAATGTATTGCCATGGTATGGCATGAGTTTTTTTCATGGTGCATAGCGTCTTATCGCGTCATAAATATTTGAGCAGGGGAGCCTCGTTGTTCTACTTATATATTTTTGTACGTATATTCTCCAAAAAAATAATGCCACTCATTGCATATGTTGCTACTTAAAGCGCCAAGTACTTCCTCCCGCTAGCTTCAATCTTCTTTTTATCGAGTTTGGATTTCAGATCGTAGATCAGACCTCCTTCTTTTGTGAGTGAAATAACGTACTCCTGATTGAATTCTTTGTGAGGTACAAGTAGTGCAACGACATCGTATTCTCCACTTGGCTTTTCAGTACCTCCTGCGTAATGATCAAATGCGAAGACTGTGTGGCCTAAGCCTTCCAATGCTTTCACGACAGTCATAGATTGGCTGTTGCGTGTGTCTGGTACATTTTCTTTGAATGTCTTTCCAAGGACGAGGATATTCTGCGCGTCTCCAATAGCATCATGGATCTGCGCTGCAACATGAGCACCCATACCATCGTTTACTGACCGTCCAGCTGCGATGACCTGTGTCTCCATGTTGAGCTGCTTTGCTTTCTCTACAAGGTAGTACGGGTCTACGCCGATGCAGTGACCACCGACGAGTCCTGGGGTGAAGGGCAAGAAGTTCCATTTCGTTTTGGCAGCTTCGAGTACGTCTTTAGAAGAGATGCCAATGGCGTTACTCAGTACTGCGACTTCGTTTACGAAAGCGATGTTGAGGTCACGCTGCGCGTTCTCTATTGCCTTGGCCATCTCTGCGACTTTGATGCTCGGTGCACGGTGCACGCCAGCTGTAACGATTGATTCATAGAGTTCTACGAGTGTGTCGGTGGTTGCATCATCTTCTCCAGCAACGACTTTGATTATTTTGTCTATCGTGTGCTCTTTGTCCCCAGGGTTGATTCTCTCTGGACTATATCCAAGTGTGCAAGATTTAGTTGCTCGAAGAATAGGTCCGCAGATCTCTTCGGTAGTACCGGGGTAGACAGTGGATTCAAATACAACGATCGCACCGTCTTTCATATGCTCTGCTACAGAAGCTGTTGCAGCTTTGAGGATAGAGAGGTCGGGCTTATTATCACTATCGACTGGTGTTGGTAATGCAAGAATCACGATATCTGAGTCTCCAATAGCACTTGGATCTGAACTGTATTGTATTGTGACATCATTCAACTGGTCTTCAGTGAGTTCTCCTGTGATGTCTTCACCAGATTGTAGATCTGTAATTCTCGTTTTGTTAATGTCGTAACCAACAACAGTGTGTCCTGCCTTTGCAAATGCGTGGGCGAGAGGGAGGCCGACGTATCCAAGTCCGACGATGCTGATCTTTTTACTCATAGAGAGATTATGAATTACAAATACAGAATTAAACATGTAAAATTGCGTGAAAATAGCATACCCTGTAAACATGAAGATTTCCCCTTGGTACGTCATAGGAGCACTCACAGCGGCTTTAGCATGGGCTGCAACCCATGCGACAGCATATCCCATGGACGATCATTTCCATTATCAGCTCTTTATAGAGACCCTTGCAGCAGGGAAACTAGACCTTTCGATTCCTGGATTTCATGGCATGAATATGCTCGTTGTTCCGTGGTATTGGATATCACATTCTCCTATTGCACAGATAGAATTTCAGATGGCGTCTGGTGTACTTCTGCCATTTTTTGCTTTTCTTGCTACACGAGAGTTGTTTAAATCCACTTGGCATGGTGTGGTGTTTGCGATCATTATCGCCCTTATGCCTTTTCATGCTTTTGGATCTTTGCGAGGGTACATGGTGGCAACGTACAATTGTCTCTTCTTCCTTACGATTTATGGTGCAGCTAAAGGAGCGAAGTGGACGTGGTTACCTTTTGGCTTTTCGATCATTTCGTTACCGTTTTCTCTCGCATTGATCCCTCTTCTTATCTACCTGACACCGAAAAGCAATGAGCTTTTGTGGAAGCGGTATCGGTACATCGGGTATGGATTGATCATCCCTACTATCTATGTACTTGTTCAGATCTATCAAGTTGGTCAGATAAATGTAGGGGTGCATCAAGAGTTTAATCAGATGAGTGTATGGGGAGGGCCCAAGCGCATGTTCTTAAATGCTGCTCATTCCATCCAGATCCTTTTCTCTGTGCATAATTATTACTTCATTGATCCTGCAAAGACAGGTCATGGCAATATGTTGCACACATCACCTTTGCTTGTGATGCTGGGGATTTTTGCACTTATTGCACACAAAGAATATTTCAAAAATGCATGGTTTGCTCTTAGCCTATTCCTTGGATTTGCTATTGGTATCGGTTTGAATATCGCACTGGATCACATGGATGACTTTTACATGCAGACAGGTGTGTACTTTATCATGTTTGCTGCACTGCCGGTTCTGAAGAAGTATCCACTGTGGATACCGCTCGTATTAGCGACATTGCAATTTCAATGGTTGTATTTCTATCTCCAATTTGGAAAGGTCTTTGCTCTCGGTCCGTCGTTCTTCGTTGTACCTGTGTTGGTAGATATAGCTTTTGTTGTTCTGGCAGGTTGGTATTTATTGGGCATTTATAGGAAACGCTCCTTTTAAACTGGTATAGTCAGAGCACTTACCTCTCTGCTACCAATGAAGCACTGGATTTTTGGACGTGTTACATCTCGACGTATTGAATTTTTTCGCTATGTATTTGTAGGAGCATCTGCTGCAGTTATCAATATACTCGCGTATGCTATTTTTACAGAGGTTCTAGGTATGCATTATTTACTAGCCGCGGTGATTGGTTACTGTTTGGGCTTTGTTTGGAATTATGTTGTGAGCATTGTCTGGGTATTTTCTCGTAAGCACAGTCGATCTAAGGAGATCACCATTCTTGCATTTATTACACTAGGGGGACTTCTGTGGACAGAACTTATTCTCTATCTCTTTGTAGAATTTGCAGATCTCAATCATCTTTTCGCACTTTTTATTACACTGTGGATAGTGCTCCTGTGGAACTTTGGCATGCGGAAGTTGTATGTATTTCACTAGGCTTGGTGCTTAACTATTTTGAATTAATCGAGTAAATCCCAAAATCCAAGCACCAAATCCCAAAACTTCTTCACTATTGGGATTTGGGATTTGTTATTTGGGATTTACACTTTAATAGTACAGAAATAGGTTTCTCACTTTTACTTTCACAAGTAGTATCTTTGCAATGTCTGAACAGAAGATTGCCATCATCGCGGGTGCAGGTCCTGCTGGCTTAACTGCTGCCTATGAATTGCTTAAGCATACAGATGTGAAGCCTGTTGTGTACGAAGCAACAGATGCTATTGGTGGTATCGCACAGACGTATAACTACAAAGGGAATCGTATCGATATAGGAGGGCATCGGTTCTTTAGTAAGAGTGAACGTGTTATGAACTGGTGGTTCAACATCATGCCTGTGCAAGGGAAGCCTGCTGCAGACACTGAGGAAACTGGCCATGAGATAGACTATATCTCTGAGGCAGTTGTGAGCTACTTGTGTCCAGAGTGTTCACCAAATGGTGAAACAGATTGTACGATCCCTGCTCCAGACCCAGAGACAGATGACAACGTTATGTTGCAGCGTCCACGTATATCTCGTATCTACTTCAAGAGAAACTTCTTCCCGTACCCTATTGGCATTACACTTGGTATTGCATGGAGACTAGGACTCATCAATACGACGTTGATTGGCTTTAGCTACATCTGGTCACAAATTTTCAAGAAGAAAGATGAGACGTACCTCGATGCATTCATGATCAACCGTTTTGGTATGCGTCTCTACAAGACATTCTTCGAAGACTACACCGCGAAGGTCTGGGGTGTGCCATGTAGTCAGATAAAAGCAGACTGGGGTGCACAACGCATAAAGGGATTGTCCCTCCGACGTGCTGTCGTCCATGCGGTAAAAGACATACTCAGTTCAGAATTTGCAAAGCAACAAGAAGAGCGCGAGACGAGTCTCATCACACGGTTCTTTTACCCAAAGTTTGGTCCAGGGCAGATGTGGGAAACTGTGACAGACCAAGTACGTACGTGTGGTGGAGAGGTTCATATGAAGCACAAGGTCGTTGCTGTAAAGCATGCAGGTAATCGCGTGGTATCAGCTACGATCGAGAATATCGAGACGGGGGCTATAGAGGAGGTTGCGTGTGACTATTTCTTCTCGACGATGCCAGTGAAACATTTGATGAGAGGGCTAGACCCTCAGCCACCAGCGTCTGTACTCGAGGTATCTGAAGGACTCATCTATAGAGACTTTCTTACTGTTGGGCTTTTGCTTAGCAAACTTAACGTACAAGAGAAGGGCCTACAGTCTCAGACCAAGGTTCCCGATAACTGGATCTATGTTCAAGACCGTGGTGTAAAGGTTGGTCGTATTCAGATCTTCAATAACTGGAGTCCGTACATGGTCGATGACTATAAAAATAATGTATGGATAGGACTGGAATACTTTGTCGATGAAGGTGATGAGCTTTGGGTGAAGCCTGATGAAGAGATGATCGAACAGGGAAAAGCAGAGCTGAAGGAGATTGGGTTCATAGACCCAGCAGATGTAAAAGATGCGTGCGTGCTACGAATGCACAAAGCATACCCTGCATACTTTGGTACATACGACCGTTTGAAGGAGATCGAGGAGTATTCTCTTACAATTCCAAATCTGTTTCTCGTAGGACGTAATGGTATGCACCGCTACAACAACCAAGATCATAGTATGCTTACTGCAATGACTGCGGTGGATAACATCGTTGCAGGAATCTCAGACAATCAAAACATCTGGGAGGTAAATGCAGAAAGAACATATCATGAAGAACACAAGAAAAAAGGATAATCGCATAAACCACGGCGTAGCCCGCAGGTGAAGACGGGTGAACGCAGAGCGTGTGTACCACGAGGAGAAGAAGTAGATTACCTCGATCCACCTTATTTTTGTATAGTTTCACGTAGTCCTCTTACAGTACATACAATAGATGTAATATCATTCCGTTTGACAGTGATACCTTGTGTTTGCAGTAAGGAAGACATTTGTCTCTGGTTAATTTGCGCATTCCCTTTGTGATTCACAGCGATGTGTCCTCCTTGCCCTTGTTTTGTTTGAACCTGGTAGCTAACTGTAGTAGGCATATGTCCGAGTATGAATTGTCGGTATTCACTTATGCCTGTAGTAGGATTAACAACTTGATATTTAGGATTTGGATGCACACTCATGCTCTGAGCTAAGACAGTTCTTATTGGATCATCTTGAGGTAAAAGAAATGAATGTTCTCCTGGTTGCATTGGTTGAAACAGAGGTTGTTTCAAGAGGGTATCTGCCTTCTTTGGTGGAAGATGTGCATGGACTTGATCTCTAAAGTCATCAAATGTCGCATAGACACCTTCGCTTGTTGTGTGTTCATGAAGTGATTTGCACATTGCCCACAGCGTATCTTTTGTTGTTACACTAAAAGCATTCATAGCCATGATGCGCGTTAGATCATGGACGAAATTCTGTTGAATAGTGTTTCCAATTAAGGCAATTTGAGTATTATTATCTGTTCGAAGACCACACGTTCCTTGAAAACGTTTCGCGTTCCACTTACCTGCAAATCGTTTGCTACCTGGAACATTTCCTTCAGTTAAATATTCGACAACTCCTTCGGTAAGCATTTCGTATATCTCTACAGCGTTCATGCAGAGTGTGTGAATAAGTTCGTGACGAATTTCCATACGGAATGTATCTATTTTGGGAAGATCAGAGCGTTCAATGCCAAATGCCATCGCATAGAGTTCGGCAGGAGATTTATGTATCACTTTTTCCCTCAGTACTCCGTTTGCATCAGAGGATCTCTCGGATGAAACAGTTTGATATCCACTCATCGTTGCATGATCTGGTTTTATATTTTTGGGCTTTATGTAGACTGGAACTTCTCGTGGTACCAATGAGGAAAGATCTTCGCTCGTACCATTGGCAATAGCATCTATTTCTTTATGGATAGCAGCCATGAGTATACTTTTCTCGCTAGCCGTCCAACCGTCAAAGCCTGATGGATTACTTGGATGTACTCCAAGAGTTGATAGTACCATTGGGTTTTGGCCTTCTATTAGGTTTGGGTGGGCTATAGGAATAGTTGTAATATTTTACAACTATTATTTATTATGTCAATTATAATGCTACGTAACTGCTCACTGACCATATAGGAAGATTTTTCTTGATTACCCATCTACACACACAGCAAACAGTACAGCGGGGCACCCCTCCCTTTTAGGGGGGGGATACAGGGGAGGGTTTAAAAAGGCATTCCTTTTTCATACTTCAAATCCATAGAGGATCTTATCCATAGCTTTGGGGCTAGCTAATACAATCATCAAAGCAGCTCTTTCATAGTGCGCTATTGCTAAAGCTATAGACCGCTCTTCTGCTAGCATTGCTTGATTCTCTCTTTCTAGGGTCTCTCCTGTTTCCCTTCTGTAGTGTATTGCCCACTCGTCGTCTATTGGTCTATTTCCATCATCATTCATGTCTGTTGGCATATTTTCTTCTATCCATTCACTCCACGTTTCTGGAAGTTGTTCATCATCTCCGCCGTCCGATGATGATTCGTAATCTATAGTATCTAATAGTGATTGTTTTAGACCTTTTTTGCAACTATATAGATCTGTGGTCCGAAGGGGATCACATCATGGAGCATGTAGCCACAATATGTGAGGCCAAAGACTATTCGTTTGCGCAGTGTGAGACCACCTTCGAGGTAGCTATCTTGAATCTTTTGAAATTGCACATTTGTGAGGTACTTCTGAAGAGTGAAGAGTGGCCAGCCCCAGAGGCGACGTTTGACTATTTGTAGACCGAGATCTTCTATGAGCTTGCTCAGTGCAGTGATCTGAAAATGTTGTGTGTGACCAGTGTAATTATCTGAAGCATGTATACGTCCTGCTTGTGTTGTGACTATCATGATACCTCCCGGAGACGTATGTTCTGCCATCCAACGAAGGATCTTTTCATATTGCGTTGTATGTTCTACCACTTCGCTGCAGAGCATCACGTCATATGTTTTGCTCGATGTAGGATAGAGTTCATTGGAAATATGCGGGCTATTTAGCTTTTTCATCGCTCCATCTACTGCCTGCTTCGAGATGTCACATCCGCCAACATTGTCTTCTTGTAGTCTAAACTTCTCTTGGATCGTTTTGAGCAATGTGCCTTCTCCACATCCAAAGTCAAACACACTCCAGTCGTTACCTTTTCGATGCTTTTGTAGCATGTTGAGGATAAAGCGTTTTCTGTGACGCACTGTCGGATAGTGCGGATAGGAGTCTTCTGTATCTTGCCAATATTGATCTGGATCATATCCGGATCCTCCATCATCTTGTAACTGTTGCATGTCTAGAGCGCTTTATGAAATACAAATGGGATTACGTGTTCTCTTTGTACCATTCCACTGCTTTTTCTATACCTTTATCAAATGAAATTTGTGGGTCGAAGCCAAGATGTTTCTTTGCTTTCGATATGTCTGCTGTGTACTTTACGATCTCTCCAGTGCGTACATCTCCAAGTTCGATGGTACTTGTACTTCCTGTCAGTTCTATTATCCGCTCTGCAAGGTGCAAAATAGTCGCACCTTCTCCGTAGGCAAGGTTGTACGTTTCGTTCTTTGCGGTGTCAAACTTTTCTACCCCTTGGATGATGCCATGTACGGTGTCGTCGATGTACGTGAAGTCGAGACATTTGTCCTTGCCGAAGATCGTCAATGTTTCTCCTGCACGAGCTTGGCGGATGAAGAGTGGCACCACGCGGACACTGTTGTCGTACATGCCGTAGACGTTACTAAAGCGGAAGATGATACTGTCGATGCCGTAGCAACGCTTGTACGCCTCAGTCAACGCTTCTCCGCTGATCTTGCTAGCAGTGTAGGGGCTTTCGCAGTTAGCGAAGTCTGCTTTGTCTTCGGAGAGGATCTCGATATCGGTATTGCCATATGCTTCGCGAGAGGAAGCAAACATGAACTTCTTAATGTTGTTCTTTCGAGCGTATTCTAGTGTGTTAAATGTCGAGAGGATGTTGTCTCTAGCTCTGTCTGGATTTTCGACAAGCTCATACACACGAGCATTTGCAGCAAGATGGATGATGAGCTCTATATCTGTTGGCAGAACATCACACGCATTTTCGTCGCGCAGGTCTGCATTTATTGTGATCTTCGCAATAGCGGGATTCCAGTTATTTGGCTCCCAATCTGCTCCTACGACTTCATGATTTGCTTCCATGAGCTTCTCACAGAGCCTGGTACCTATAGTCCCCGATGATCCTGTTACAAGAATTTTCATCGAACATACCGTAGCGCAGACTATGCACTCTCCGCTACGGTATTCTCGTGCTTTCTCTTATATTGCCCACCTACAATGAGGCTGAAAACCTTCCAGAACTCCTTCCTGCTATAGAGAAGGTGCTAAAGGGGGTAGATCATGAGATCATCGTCGTAGACGATGACTCTCCAGATAAGACGTGGGAAGTAGCGCAAGAGATGGCTCAAGACCAAGGCGACCTGCATGTACTGCGCCGTATTGGCCGTCGAGGACTCTCTTCTGCTGTTATAGAAGGATTTCTCGCAGCGAAAGGAGATGTGTTAGCCGTCATGGATGCCGATGGTCAGCATGATATGGACATTCTTCCAAAGATCTATGCAGCCGTACAAAAAAGCAGTGGCTTAGCAGTGGGCTCTCGCTATACCAAGGGTGGGAGTGTGGGAGAGTGGGATGAAAGGCGCTACCTCATGAGTCGTGTTGCAACGAAGATGGCATTGGCTTTGTGCGCAGTAAAAATAAGTGATCCTATGAGTGGTTTCTTTGCTATCGATCGTAAAACATTTGAAGAGGTGATGCCTCGACTCAATCCAAAAGGATTTAAGATCCTCCTCGATCTTCTTGTGCATGTTCCAGAAAAAACAAAGGCGACAGAGATTCCTTTTACATTTTCTTCACGTATCCATGGAGAGAGTAAGCTCTCTGCCAAAGTGCAGATCGAATTTTTGGAGTATTTGTACGATGTCAGTATTGGGAAGTATATCCCGCTGATGTTTGTGAAGTATTGTTTGGTGGGTGCAGTGGGTGTTGTGATTCATGTGAGTGCGTTTCTTCTTATATCCAATGCACTCAAACATGGTGCCGATATTACATTTCAAGGGTTCTCTTTCTCAGTGATTGGTGCGACAGAGGTCGCTATCATCTTTAACTTTTGGTTAAACAATATCTGGACGTTTTCTCGAGAGCGGCTTCATGGCGTACACATGCTTATCGGATTTTTGAAGTTCAATGGTGCGTGTTTGTTTGGCGCTCTTGCAAACTATGCAGTGAGTGCATTTCTTTTTTCCAATGGTACTGCACAGTTACTTGCTGTTGTTATCGGAGCGTTTACAGGAGTGATCTGGAACTACACGATGAATCGGTTGTTTACGTGGCGTGCGTAACTTAAATTAAGAATAATGATGTTCAAAGCATACATTGCATTACTGGCAGTCATTACGATCATACTGGTTCCAAGAGCGTGGGATCTGCGCTTGCTGTACATAGATGCAGATGTGCGTAACAAAGTAGAACTCGTTCTTCGCAATGAGGCAGAGCAAAACGGGTGGGTTCTCTCCGATCTTTCTGTAGCGTCATTGACGCAGACAACAGCACGGCTCTGTTACCATGAGCATCGTACAGGAGAAGATCCTATCACGTGTTTCGATGCTGCATTATGAAGCGCATTCTTATCATTATCGGCTTAGAGTTGTACGCTCTACTTTTGGCATTTATGCAGTCACTCGGAGGTGTGCGTACCGATGAGGCAAAGTATTTGATGGATATTCCGTATCCACATCCACCTGCTATTCGTTGGTTTTTGAGTCTATTTGATGCACTGCCAATGCAAGAGATCATCATACGTATTGTCTTTGCATCGTTGATGGTACATGCGGTGTGGTTGGTGTGGGATATGGCGAAGCAGATGAAACATGAGCAACGACTTGCACTTGCTGCATTATGGTTGTTGTCTGGAGGGGTCATCCTTCAAGCGGGAACAGTGATGATCGCTCCTATTACTGCGTTGCAAGTACTCGTGTTGCTATGGATGGATGCAAAGAAATCTCCATTACCGTTGATTGGAATATGGTGGCTCTTTTCATTATTTAGCGCGTATCAGGCAGTCTTATTTCTGCCGATCGTTTTGATGATGGTATGGCAACGGAAGAAGTCGACTGCGGACAGCATGCTCTACTGTGCCATTCCAGTAGGACTTCTTTGTTTGTATACGGTTACCAATCCTCTTATTCCTGCGAGCATGGTGATCCACAGTGGACGAGATCTCTATTCCTCTCTTGGTGATCGACTTATTGCCACTTTGCGACTCTGGGCGATTGGTGGGAGTATCATTTTGAGTGCTATGGGAACAGTGGGTATGATCCGTACTCGATCATGGGGCCTTATCGGGTCTTTTATTCTCGTGTGTGCATACATAGCATTTTCTCGATATGACTACTATGCAGTCTTATTCCTTTCGCTTTTCATAGGTGGCATAGTGGCATTTCCATCAGGCATGAGACTCAACCGTCTATCAGCAGTCGCATTCGCTGTTATTGGATTTGCATTGGTTGGGAATCTTTCAGGTGTTCTTACACGTTCGGATGCCCGAAAAGTTCGGCCATTTCTTTCTCGTATTGCAGAAGATCAGACGGTGCTCATATCAGGTTCTTTTGGTCACCAGTGGCAGTACGAGAGTCCAGTCTCTGTAAGAAGATACCATGAAGACCTTGTGGCTACAGCTGGAGCTGTTGTGTGCTTGAGCCCATGTGAGGGGTTTGACTCTTCTGGCTTTGTGAAGATTGATGGGGTGGGTGTGGAGGTGTGGGTACGAGATTCTAGTTATAAGTTATAAGTTGTAAGTTACAGGTTATAAGTCTTAGGTTTTCTAGCCAACGTATAGCCTACAACCTATAACTTTCAACAAATCTGTATTACATTTTATATACAGTGTATTACTTTTTATATACAAGGACTTATACCTTGTAGTAGTCGCGGTACCACTCGACGAAGTTGGGGATTCCTTCGGAGATCTTGGTCTTTGGGTCGAACCCAAGCTTTTCTTTTGCATGAGAGATGTCTGCAGAACTTCGTACTGTGTCTCCTGCTTGCATAGGGAGGTACTCTTTCTTTCCCTCTTTGCCGAGTGCTTTTTCGAGAGTGGTGATGTAGTCCATGAGCTCTTCGGTCTTTCCACAGCCGAGGTTGAACACCTCTTTGTCGTAGTTCTTGTCTATACTAGCGACGATACCAGCAGCGATGTCTGCTACGTACGTGAAGTCACGTTGCATTTTTCCTTGTCCGAAGATTGTCATAGGTTCGTCTTTCATGATCCAGTCTGTAAAAAGGAACAGAGCCATGTCTGGTCGTCCCCATGGTCCGTAGACAGTAAAGAACCGAAGGCCAGTAGTTTTTGTTCCGTAGAGTGAGTGGTATGTGTGTGCCATGAGCTCGTTATCTCGCTTGTTCATGCCATAGAGAGAGACGGGGTTGTCGACACGGTCGGTTTCTTTGGATGGGAAGTCTGTGTTACCTCCGTAGACTGAGCTAGAGCTTGCGTAGATGAGGCCAGGGATCTCTTGGAGCCGTACTTCTTCTATTACATTGAAGAATCCCTTTATGTTGATGTCGATGTACTCATCTGGATGGTCGAACGCGTAGCGTACTCCTGCAAGTGCAGCGAGGTGACACATACGGTCTACTCCTGCCATAGAAGCTTTGAGCTTCTCACGATCGAGGATGTCTCCACGGATCATCGTGAAGTTTTCGTGCTTTTCGAGGAGAGCAGAGCGGTCTTCTTTGAGCTGTTTGTCGTAGTACTCGTTGAAGTTATCGTAACCAATAACTTCATCTCCACGCTCTAGTAGTAGCGTAGCAGTGTGGAATCCGATGAATCCCGCCGCTCCTGTTATGAAGATCTTCATCTTGGCTATTCTACTGGGGAAATAAGAGAAATAAAGGAAATAAGAGAAATATGAGAGCAGCCTATTTTTCTTATTTCGTCGGTCTATGCAATTTCAATCGTTGAAAACAGCAGTACTACCATAATCCCTTATTCCACTTCTTTCTTCAAGGAGCGCTATTGTATCCCAATTCCCACATAATCCAATCCAGCGCCACGTACCTCATCTGGATCATAAACGTTTCTTCCATCGAAGAGGTGATCACCTTTCATTGCTTGCTTTGTCGCTTGTAGATCTACGCCACGGAAGACGTCCCACTCTGTTAAGAGGATGACAGCGTCTGCATCTGTAGCAGCCTTGAGTGGATCACTACAGTAGTTGAGGTCTGGGTAGATCGCTTTCATATTATCCATCGCGATAGGGTCGAAGGTTTGAATGGTATGACCAGCTTTTGACAGTATCTCTATGAGGTCCAAGCTTGGAGCCTCACGTAAGTCATCGGTGTTTGGCTTGAAGCTGAGACCCCACAGACAGACGGTTGCATTTGCAGGCAATGCATCAGTTAACTTCTTGAAGAAGCGTAGACGCTGCTTGTTATTGATGTCATGCGTTGCATGGATGATGGGGAAGTCTATCCCCGTCTCGTTGCTCAGTGCGATGAGAGCTTTTACATCTTTAGGGAAGCAGCTTCCACCGTAGCCGATACCTGCATGGAGAAACCGTGGACCAATGCGGTCGTCGAGTCCCATGCCCTTAGCGATGTCGCGGATGTCTGCACCAGTTTTTTCGCAGAGCTCTGTAAGCATGTTGATGAAGGAGATCTTCGTCGCAAGAAATCCATTACTTGCGTACTTCACTATCTCTGCACTTTCGCGGTTGGTATAGACGATTGGCTTATTCGACCGTGTGAGTGGCTGATACAGTTCGTCGATAAGTTTGTGTGCCCATTTGTTTCCATTGATCCCTACGACGATGCGGTCTGGGTGCATAGTGTCTGCGACTGCAGATCCTTCGCGAAGGAATTCTGGGTTTGAGACAACAGGCATCTGTATGTCGATTCCTCTTTCTTTGAGTACTGCTGCTATCTTTTCTTCGCATTTCTTTCCTGTGCCAACAGGGACAGTAGACTTGTTTACAAACACGGTATCTTCCTCTGCAAACTTAGCCACAGTTTCTGCGACGATAAACACTGCACGAAGGTCTGCACTGAAGTTTTCGTTTGGAGGAGTGGCTACTGCACTGAAGACGATCTTCGATTCGGGGAGTGCCTCCTTGATATCTGTCGTAAATGAGAGGCGGCCACTTGCGAGTCCGCGCTTGAGAACATCTTCGAGACCAGGCTCGTAGATGGTGCACTCTCCACTACTAAGCTTGCGGACTTTTTCTTCGCCGAGATCTACACCTATCACAGTGTGTCCTAGCTCTGCGAAGCATGCTGCAGAGACGAGGCCGACGTATCCAGTACCGACAACAGCGATTTGCATGGAACTAGGGTACTGATCTCCCCTGTAGCTGTCAGCTATTTATCTACACTTTTACGTTACTGGTTACTGGTTACTGGTTACTCGTTTGGGTACGATGCTTCAGCATGAAGACTCTAGTTTCAGGATCAATGGCATATGACCTCCTTCTAGGATATGAGGGTGCATTTGCTGATGGGTTGGATGCCAAGGCGGCAGATGATCTCTCGATGGCTTTCGTCACACCGTATTTTGCGAAGCATCATGGCGGGACAGGGGTAAATATTGCGTGGAGTCTTCGCTTGTTAGGAGGGGATCCTTTGCTCGTTTCAACCGTTGGGAAAGATGGCGGTGCGTATACAGCGTTAATCGAGGAGCGTGGCATTAATACTGGGTACATTGAGCAACTTGATGATCATATGACGGCGACAGCGATTATCGGTACAGATAATAGAGAGAATCAGATTATCTTCTTTCACCCAGGTGCAGATGCACATGGAAGTTTGCCAGACCTCTCGCAAGATAGAGATGACTTGTCGTATGCGATAGTCAGTCCACGCAACCAAACACTTATGATGGAGATGCTGCGGTGGTGTCATGAGTACGGTGTGCCATGTCTTTTTGATCCTGGTCAGCAGATGATGGCATTTAGTGATGATGATCTGGAGCGTGCTGTAGATCTTTGTACGGGTGTCATTGGCAACGAGCATGAATGGAATTTGCTAACAGAGAGGCTCAATACAACAGAAGGAGACCTTCTTAAGCGTGTGGAATATATCGTTGTAACGAAGGGGGACAAAGGTCTTACGATTTATACACAAGATGATGAGATCAATATTGCAGGATGCAAGGCAGAGAAAGTCATCAACCCGACAGGTGCAGGAGATGCACTGCGTGCAGGACTGCTAAAAGGACTCTCTTCTGGCTGGTCACTTCGTGATGCAGGTCGACTCGGTGCTGCGATGGGCTCCTTTGTTGTAGAGATAGAGGGTACACTTCTTGAAACCTTGGATGAAGGCATCTTGGAAGAGAGGCTGAAAAATGCGTATGGATAAATTTCAAATATCAAAAATCAAATATCAAAAATACAAAGTACATAGAATAATAGTTTGGAATTTGTAGCTTGGAATTTGGAATTTTTCATTTGTATAGGCTAAGCTTCGTCTCGTGTCTTACGTAATAGATCCATCACAGGCGGAACAAGGGCGAATGAATCTCGAGATAGCCGCCAAGCGCATGTCTGCGCTTTTGCAGGTGCGAGATAGATTTGCTAAAGAGAAGCCATTTGAAGGTCTTACTATCGGTATGGCTCTACACGTCACGAAAGAGACAGGTATCTTGGTCCGCACACTTACTGCAGGAGGTGCAAAGGTTGCGATCACGGGTTGTAATCCACTGAGCACACAAGACGACGTGGCTGCAGCACTTGCAGAAGAGGACAACGTAGAGGTCTGGGGGTACAAAGGAGAGAGCGACGAAGACTACTACAAGTTCTTAAACGAAGTAATCCAAACAAAGCCAGACATCAGCATCGACGATGGGTGTGACCTCGTTACAGAACTACATCAAAAACATCCAGAACTACTCGAAGGCATGCTTGGTGGTTGCGAAGAAACGACTACAGGTATCATCCGTCTTCATGCGATGGTGCAAGACAATGCACTCAAGATCCCAATGATCGCCGTAAACGACAACAAGACAAAGCACCTTATGGATAACTACTACGGCACAGGTCAGTCTACGTTCGACGGTATCCTTCGATCATCAGCAATATTGATCGCAGGAAAGACAGTCGTGGTTCTTGGGTACGGAAGCTGTGGAAAAGGAGTCGCGATGCGCGCAAAAGGCATGGGTGCACGTGTGGTCGTGACAGAAGTAGATGCGTTCTGCGCTCTACAAGCTGCGATGGACGGACACAATGTTATGACGATGCGCGAGGCAGCTCCTCTCGGAGACCTCTTCATCACTGTCACTGGAAACCTTCACGTCATCCGCCAAGAACACATCAATGTGATGCGCGACGGCGTAGTACTTAGTAACTCAGGACACTTCGATAACGAGATTGATGTAGAAGCATTGGAAAAAGCAGCTACGAACAAGCGTCGTGTACGTCATTACTTAGACGAGTACACACTGCCTAGTGGTACAGTTATCTACTTGGCAGGAGAAGGTCGCCTTGTAAATCTTGCAGCAGCAGAAGGGCACCCAAGTGAGGTGATGAGTTTGTCGTTCTGCGGTCAGGCACTTGCCTGTGAGTTCCTTGTGAAGAACAAAGGAAAGCTTCCTAACGAAGTGATCACTTTGCCCCCGCACATCGATGATGACATCTCCAAGCTCCAGCTTGAAGCGATGGGCGTGAATATAGATGCTCTAACTCAAGAGCAGGAGAAATATCTCGCTAGTTGGCAGGAGGGGACGTGATCACGATGTCATCCTGAGCCTGTCGAAGGGTGATATCGTGCTAGATTATTTTGTTATGTGTTCTGAGTTATGTGTTACGAGTTTGTAACGTTTTGCTGTTTGATTGCACACTGTCAAAACCGCAGATTACGCAGATAGAACTGATTATCTAGAAATCTGCGTCATCATAACTATCTGCGGTTCTGACAATAGGTGAGTATGTTTTTGAATATGGTTCTCTCTTTTATGACTGATACTATTAATCAGCTAGTAGCCAGATAGTCCTCGCATTGCCTAATGTCAATACGATTGTATATCGTACCAATTATACGGTTGACTCAGACCCATATTTTGCAGTAATCACTTAAGGTGAGCGCATATTGACAAAACTCAATATTAGTTCTTGATCATTTACATCTATAGCAAAGAGAAACCTGTTCGAAAATACGTTCGTGTTTTCTTAGCCATTTCGGCGGCAGGAACTAGTCCAAGCTGGAGTGTGACCGTGTCGAGAACTCAAAATCAAAAGCGGTATCAAGAGCTTATTTCTGAGGGTTGCCCCCCAGAGAAAGCTCGAGAAATCATGAGAAGTCAGGAAAAAACTAATGTCTGGCTCGAGCGGTATCGTGCTAAGCAAAGTAGGCGCAAGGAAAAAGCCCGGCGTCTCGAAAAGCGACCCCGGTCGTAGGCCACTCCAGTGAACCTCGGTCCCATGATCGTCACTTCGACGATCATGGGGCCATAATTTATTCGAATAGGTTTCTCTCTGTTCCTTTATATCATTTGTATTTCCTCATTCGCTCTTCTGTGTAGGAAGTGCGAGTTGTGAATTTTTTCACGTAATTGGAGGACTAGAATTGCGTCAGCACAATGATCACTGCTGTAAACGGCGACATCGTGGCGGTTTGCACCCGCGTCTCATTACTCTTCTGCGTGTGCGGGGTGGAAGCCTGCGCGTGCGTGCCCGATGCAGTAATGAAACATGCCCTGCCGAGAGACATCAGTGTATGTACTGTCATGTGACGGTCATTCACGATCTCGAAGGTCATCAGCAGTTTCGGTGTCCCGTTGTGCAGCAGTGGACAATCCTTGAGCTTTGGAAGCGTAGGAGTCTTATGACTCTCTTTCGAACTCGTGGGATCCGTGGGGTCAAAGTCTGACCCCTGAATCGTTTCCTTCAATGTGTCAGATCCCGTGGAAACGCGGGATCTGGCTTTCTTTACTTTCATTTAAACATTTGCGCAAATGTTTAAATGTTTATGAGAGTGAATGAGGAGGTATTAGGCCTCATCCCCCAACCCCTTCTCCTTCGTTATTGTTCTACAAGGAGGAGTTTTTTTAATGTGATCCAGTTGTGATACAGGAGAAGGGGAGCTCTGATTAATGTGTAGTGGATAAGCCCCCTTCTCCTGCATCATTGGATAATAGTAGTTTTACGTTTGTTGTTGTGACTTAGAGGAGGAGAAGGGGGATGAGGTCTCTGCTATACTAACTTCTATGGAAAACAACAAAGTCATAGCTTCTATGTTCCGCCAGATTGCTGCACTGCTCGATGAGCAAGGTGTGGCTTTTAAGCCTGCGGCATATCGACGTGGTGCGCAGGTTCTCGAGGAGCTTGATCGTGATGTGTCTGAGTTTGATGGTGTGAAGTCGTTGAAAGCATTGCCAGGCATTGGCGATGCGATGGCGGCGAAGATCGTGCAATATCTCGAGACTGGGGAGATAGAGTTCCTTGGAACGCTGCGTGCGCAACAAGGTGGGCTTCCTGCTGAGCTTATGGACATAGAAGGCCTTGGACCGAAGCGTGTACGGCAGATCCAGATGGAGCTTGGTGTGAATACCGTTGAAGGGTTGATCAAAGCTGCAGAAGAGGGAAAGTTGCGGACTCTTCCGCGTTTCTCTGAGCTCATGGAGTCGAAGGTACTCGAGTGGGCGAAGCGGAGAGATGAGCGTGTGAAACGGTTTGATCGTGCAGAAGTGACAGGAGATGTGGAGATGCTTCTCAAGACTATTTCTGCAGTGGATGGTGTCGATAAATGTGCAGTGGCGGGTTCATATAGACGCGAGAAGCCGACAGTGGGAGACATCGACATACTTGTCGTTACAAAGTCTTCTCAAGAGGTGCTTCGTCGGGCTCAGCATGACAACCTTATTCGAAATGTTGTTGCACATGGTGATACAAAAATTTCATTTGATCTACACAATGGTCTTCGAGTGGATGTGCGCTTTGTGAAGCGTGCCGAATGGGGCAGTGCACTCATGTACTTCACGGGAAGCAAGGAACACAACATCGCAGTACGCAAAGTGGCGATAAGCAAAGGTTGGAAGCTCAATGAATACGGTCTATATGATGGTGAAGAGATCGTCGCGCAGCGCGAAGAAGAAGACATCTATAGTGCTCTTGGTTTGCGGTACTACGAACCGAAAGAGAGGGTGGGTAGTTTGTAGGTTAGGCTGCATCATTAGGAGCTTGTCTACGAGCTTCTTCAAGCGTTTTGCCTATGCGATTTCTAAACTCATCCATATTAAAAGTTCTTGCTTGTAGGACAGCTTGTTCGATAGCTTCTGGCTTTGAAGATCCGTGTGCGATGATAAATGGGTTGTCTACTCCGAGAAATGGAGAGCCTCCATGCTTTTCATAGCTGAGTTCTTCTTTGAGTTTTTTTATTGTCCGCCAATTGATTATCGCACCTGCAGCAGCAGTCATGATGGACCACGCATGTCGCATTGCGTGCTTTTCCACTTCACCCCTGAGGAATTTGATAGTCCCTTTTGTCGTTTTCAGAAATGCATTTGCTATATCTGCGTCTGCGACAACGATATGAGATGAAGATTCAAATTCTCCGTAGCGTCCACCTACAGTATTGACGAGTATGTCACTTCCTTCGATGTTTCCTGTGAAGTTTGATACATGCTTTCGCATGTATTGATAGACTGCCTTTCTTTGGGGGTAGCCCTTGTATGGTTCTTGTCCAATATTGAGAAGTCCAACACCTAGTGGTATATCATCGCTGAGGCCTAGTGTCATTCTGTAATATGCTTCGGCCATGATCATGCGGTCTACGTAGTGCCTTGGTTCTGCATCGGGGTCTGGTCTTGCTCCTGTATCAGATATAACTGTAGGGTGTTTTTTCCCTGGGACTATGGACGCGATAGCTGGACGCAGCCCTTCTTCTAAGACAGTAAATTCTTTGTGTGCACTATAGACAGCTGCTCCTGTATCTCCCGCACTTACTGCTGCATAGGCATTACCATTGGCTACGATTTGCACTGCAAGCATCACAGGAGCATTTGGAGATCTCCGCATTGCTCGAATGGGATTATCGTCTGGTTTTTCTTTATCTATCTCAAATTTGTCATCGGTATGGAGTATTTCGATTTGGGATCTAGTCAGTCTGTTGCCGTATTTATCGAGCAGAGGTTTTACTTCTTCTTCGTTCCCAACGAGTATGATTCTGGTGATACCATTTTTCACAGCACCAATCGCTCCTTGCACCAAGGGCTTTGGACCTTTGTCGTGTCCCATAGCATCGAGAGCTACGGTGACCCTGCTGTTGAAACTTTCAGGCATAACGACCCATTATTGGCTGTAGATAGCCAAGAAGCAATCTATTTCTCTAGCATCTTCACGACTTTCTCATGGGCTTTTTTGGCCTCATCCTCTTTGAGAGTCTTATCTGCCGCTCTGTACGTACATCGCAGTGTGAGGTTTTGTTTATAGAGGTCGATGATGTCTATCGTTTCGACCAGTGTGTCACTTCCTCGTGCTTTGTCGAGAACTGGACCGATAGGTTTAGATGCATCTACCGTGATAGTCACGTCATATTTCACTGCAGGGAACTGTGGGATTGGTTTTGCTACCTTGAGAGTAGGCGGAGTTGTGAGAAGACCTGTGCAGTTGAAGAGAACGATGGCAGTCTCTTTTGGTAGGTCAAAACGTGCAGAGACTTTTGGGTGCAGTTCGAAGAGTTTTCCGAGTGCCTCTTTGCCGACCATGATGTCGCTACAGCGACTCGTGTGTGCTGCGGGGTTCACAGTTTTACTCGGTGTAAGTGCAAAGCTGTATCCTGCATCTTCGAGTGCCATAGAGAGATCACGTTTGAGTTCTAAGAAGGCACTCTCTCCAGTGCGAAGCATGCCAAGAGCCAAGCAGTTGTCTTTGGTTTTTTCGAAGATGGTTCCAACATGGAATATCTGCAGGTCGTCACGTGTTTGTTCTGCATGTAGCTGTGCTTGTTCGAGGAGCTTGGGGAGCACGCAGGGCTGGAGCAGACTAAGCTCTTCGCCGATAGGGTTTTCTATCTCTGCTGCGTTTGCTGGGTCCATCTCACACTTCTTCAGAAGGTCAGGGCCCATCATACAAAGAGGAAGGAACTCCATATACTTGCGCTCTTTTAGTCCGTCGCGGATGGTGCCAAGACGGAAGTCACGCTCGGGAGTGGCGATAGACTCTGCTGGCATCACAGGTTCGATGTTGTCGAGGCCGTAGATGCGTGCGACTTCTTCTATAAGGTCATGTGCACCAGAGATGTCTCCAAGACGGTCAAGCGGCGGTGTAACCGAAAGGTTGTGCGTGCCAAACTGTACAGTGAACTCCAGTGATTCGAGTATCTCTTGGATGCGTTTGTCGTCTATATCTATGCCGAGCATAGATCTCACACGGTCGCAGGAGAGCGCGATAGGTTCTGCTGTCCCGTCGTCTCCCCAGCTATCTTCTGCTGAGGTGATCTTGGCACCAGGGACAAGTTCAAGAAAAAGCGATAGTGCACGGTAGAAGCCTCGAGGTGAGGCGACATTTGGGATTCCTTTCTCGTAGACAGTCGATGCGTCTGTGCGGTGGCCTGTAGCGATGATGGTCCTACGGATGGAAACAGGGTCGAGTACTGCACTATGGAGGAATACACGCTTGGTGGATTCTTTTGTAGAGCTACGTAAGCCTCCCATCACTCCGAGAAGGTCGAAGATGCCGAGGTCGTCATTGAGGATTATCGAACCTTCTGGAAGGTCACGGTCTATGTCGTCGAGTGTTCGGATCTTTTCACCTTTCTTGCTTAAGCGAATGTGCACATCGCCTTGTAGGTCGTCGAGATCGAAGCTGTGTAGTGGCATACCCACTTCCATACTTACATAGTTTGTGATGTCGACAGGAAGGCTTACAGACCTCCACCCTGTAGCTTCAAGTCGTCTCTTCATCCAGTCGGGAGTTTCTCCTATAGAATCTATGGATAGTGTGCAGCAGTTGTAGCGTGGTACAAGTTTTGGACAGTCGACTTTGATCTTAAATGGCAGAGTAGCAGAGGTGAATCCTGGAGTGTTATAGCTAGGCTTGTTCTTCCATGTCGCCACCTTGATCGCAACGCATTCACGAGCGAAGCTTGCATGAGAAAAGAGGTCTGCTCTGTGTGTGATGGCATGGTTGTCTATGTGTAACACCGTATCGGTTAGTCCTAAGTACGAACGAAGATCTTGTCCTACGCCTTCGTCATTATCTCCCATATCTATGACGTCTTTTTCGTCTGTCATCGGGAATTGTACTTCGAGACCGAGCTCAGAAGCAGCGCAGATCATTCCTTCGCTTTCCTCTCCACGTATCTTTGTTTTCTCTAGTGTTACCATCTCTTCTCCGTGCCAGCTGACTTTCGCACCGACGTGTGCAAATGCAACACGCATGCCTTCGCGAAGATTTCCACCTCCACAAACGACAGCTTTCAATCCTTTATCTGTTTGCACTTGGCAAAGAGAAAGGCGGTCTGCACCTGGGTGCTTTGTAAGACTCAAGATCTTTCCTACGCAGCAGTGCTCTAGTAGGGCTCCTTGCACTTCTACTTCATCGATCTCTGCGATATGCGCAGTGATAGCTGCAGCTATCTTTTGTGTATCGCTTTCGGTAAATGTAATGAAATCGCCGAGCCAATCGAGTGATATCTTCATAGGGCTGATCTTACACGAATTTTGGTACCTATATAATATTTTCTGATCATTTGAAGCCTATTCTACTATGCACCTCTTCCTTCTTGGAGGGGAATACGGAGAGGTACCCCTCCCTTTCAGGGAGGGGACTAAGGGGAGGGTTTGAACACATATTCCATTGTTCTCCTGCATACCTCTTTCTTCTTTTGAGAGATCAAAAGAAGAAACAAGAAAAATCTTTGCGCAATGAACTTGCCTCGTCCCGCACTGGCGGGGACTCGGCTTCAAACATGCATTGCGCGGAGAGAATGAGTAATCAGATTCTGCGTATATTGGCTAGCCATGTACTTGAATATAGTCAGCCGTCGCTCTCCGCTTTGCTTCGAGCTATGGCCGACACAGTATCTTGCGATATTGAATTCATAACTCAGTCATAAAAGTCAGCCGTCGCCCCTCATCTGCTCTGGCAGATTCGGCGCTATGGCCGACACAGTATCTTGCGATATTGAATTCATAACTCAGTCATAAAAGTCAGCCGTCGCCCCT
>JAQBVR010000006.1 GCA_027623015.1 bacterium
TCAATTCACGGTTTCCCCCTTGAATTCTCGTAAGTTCTGCTTGAGACTCTCCAAGTGCTTCTACAGCAACAGGTTCCTGTTCACCAAGATCAAATAGTTCCTTAGAGATTGTAGGAGTGGTTGTCGCCTCATTGTCAACGTTTTCTTCGATAGCAGCTTTCATAGAAAATATGGATAATGTTAAGGTAAATATACATATGTTTATGATTATGTCAAATCGTAATACAGCGTATATACGAATTTTGCACTCAAAGTAGTGTTTCTATTATGATTTTTGGAGGTGCCGGCGGGAATTGCACCCGCGAATGGAGGTTTTGCAGACCCCTGCCTTACTACTTGGCTACGGCACCCTTACGTATAAGATACAAGAGAAAGAAAATAAATTCCAAATACCAAGCAACAAATTCCAAAACACTACACTCTGCTTGGGATTTGGGATTTGGGATTTGAAATTTGGATTCGTTATTCTTCTGGAACCACAAACGTTGCATTTCGTAAGATAAGCAATATCTGATCTTCTAGTGAATCCTCTAGCGATAAAGGTGTAGTTGCTGTCAGAGTGTATCCATCACTCCCGACGACCGTACTGACTTGATAATACCGACGCAAAGGCTCCGAACTCACAGGCTGAGCAGTAAAGATATGAAGTCTCAGACTCTCGTCATCGATGCGGATATCTCGAGCATCAAGCTGTTTGTATCCAGGAAATACGCCGACTGATCGAATATTTGCAGCGCTGTAATCAGCAGGTTTCACCACTTGAGCAAGCGGCTCCCACGTAAGAGAGACTGTAGGAAACTGGCCAGCAACAGGTATATCACTCTGAAAAGCGACCAATGTGTCTTCTGACACACCACGTTGACGTAAAGTTTCGGTATCTATGACTGCCCAGTCATCGGGAATACACGTACCAAATCGCTCACCATCCCAATAATCTTGTGTACAACTAGTACTTCCGCCATCGCCACCACAGGCAGTAAGGAAGAGAGTAATAGTGCCTATGACAAGAAATCGACTTACCATATATATGTATTCTGCTGATTTGAAAGAGAATTCACAACTAGACAACAGCGCGAAAATATATTATAGAAAATCTTCAAGCATTGAGCAAATGGCCGTTAAATGCTACAATAAATTGATATATAAACATTTGGAGCCACACCCTATGCAAAAACACATACTTCCTATCGCCCTTGCCATCACGATACTCATGCCACTACATGTGCATGCAGCGTCTATACGTGCAGATGATTCTGTTGCAGGACTGGGCACTGCGATAGACATATCAGATCTAGATACCAATCAAGCTGTCGACATTGTAATAACTCCACCATTTGGACCAGAGATGATCACCGCAGTACAAGCAGATGCTATGGGGACTGCACAGATCCAACTACCAGGTCGCGAAACAGAAGTAGCAGGAAAGTACAAAGTCACTATAGAAGATGGTGAAGTGCAACTCGAAGCAGTAACAACATTTGAGATTCTTCCAGATGCTATGAGCAGCGCAAGTACCACGATGCAACTTGCAAGTGATTATGTCGCTGCAGACGGAAGTGACCAACTGGAGGTCATAATAATCGTACGAGATCGATATGGAAACCCACTTGCCAGACGTCCTATAAAACTTATATCAAGCAGAAGTGCAGATCGTATAGAGTCTGCAAGTCACGAAACAGATAGTAGAGGTGAACAGCGTTTCGAACTGACAACTCATGAGCCTGGTAACGTGGTGCTTCGCGCACTGGACCTAATCTCAGGAACGATACTACCAAAAGAGTTGATCGCAACTGCAGGAAGTTCTCTACAGGCTGTCGGAGGCAGCATGCCACAGCAAGTTGCGATGTACGGAAGCAATTACAACGATGACCGATTCTTTCCCAGTGCACCATTCAGTACTCTTGGTGCAAACCTACTTGGAAATTCATTCCGCGCACAGACGAGTGTAGAGTTCGGACTTGTCGATCACTTTGAGATCAACACACCAAGTGAGCTAAGCGTAAACGAAGATGCTACCATCGTGATCACTGCTGTCGACCGAGCAGGAAATCGTGTAGAAGACTACACCGGACTTGTTCTCTTAGACTCAACAGATCCTATGGCATACCTTCCTGTCAGTGGAGAGATCAAGTTTCTTCCACGTCACTTAGGACAAGTACAACTCACACTTGGGCTGCGATTTCGCAGTGCAGGTGACCATGTACTTCGTGCAAGAGACAGTCAGAACACCGATGCAGAAGGACGCTCCTACATCGAAGTAACTGGAGGACAATCAGCAGCGCAAGGTGCAAAGCTTATAAAAATTACAAGTCCTGAAGAAGGTATTCTACTCAATGTCTCCCGTGTCACTGTAACAGGTATCGCAGATCCATTTGTAAACCTAAATATCACTGGAGGATTAGAGACAGTGGAAGGCGATACAGAGATTGATGGAACGTTTAGTATAGATGTTGAACTAGACCCAAATGCTACAGAACACATACTCAGTGTCCAAGACGACTCTGGACTTATGATCTCAGGAGATTTTACCATACTGACAGACGTCACTGCACCAGTCATTGAATCGATCATATTTACACCAGAGAATCCTATCGAAGGATCAAATGTACTTCTTGTCGTAAAGACAGAACCAGGCACCATAGATATAGAAATGGAGTTCAATGGCATGAAGGGTCCTATCGAACCAAGTGCTAATAACCCTGGAACATTCCAAACACTTCTCGATGCGCCAAAAGCTGGCTCATACCCCGCCATCATTCGAGTAGTAGATAGGGCAGGGAACATAAGTGAAGACAGTGCAACACTACAAGTAGCTCTCAAAGGACTACCACAAGTACAAAACCTTGTAGCCCAAGCAGAGATGAATGCTGTAACACTGGAATGGGATGCTATCGAAACAGAAGAAGTCGACGCATATCGTATCTATGTCGGTGAAACTCCTGAAGAGTTTGGATTTAGCTTAGAGACAAACTATGCAACTACCGCAGCGCAAGTAGCAGGTCTACGCCCTGGAACAGACTACTACTTCACAGTGACAGCATTGCAAGGAGAACGAGAAAGTGAAATCAAAAGTGATGTCGTACGCGTAACAGTGCTCGGTGTCCGTCTCGATATTCTCTCAGGAAATAGCAGCATCACATTAGACTGGTCTTCTCTGCAGACCAATACATCGCTCTCATCCTTTATTCTTGAATTCGGTGTGGAGCCAGACATCTTCACAGAAGAGAGATTCCTGAACGGAGAACTCCGAAACTATACACTGCGAGACTTGATCAATGGTGTGCAGTACTACCTCAGACTTACACCAGTAAGTATCACTGGGGTAAAAATAGAAAACCTCGCCTCTTCTGGAGAAGCGATGCCTACAAGTGCTATCGCGGGGTTCCGTCCACAGCCAGCTGAGCCTGCGCCTTTCACTATAGGAGGAGATATGACAGGCCCACGCCGCATCGCACCTGGCAACCTGCATAGTGGCGCTCCTGCGCTCTCTGAAGATGGCCTACCTCTCTATGCTTGGTGGGTACTTGGAACTATTGGTGCTTTTGGACTCATGATATATTGGGATCGAAAGAAGAAGATGCAGACAACTGTATTCCTGCAATCTATGGAGAAACAATACAGACGTGTGAATGAAGATGGCGCAAAGAACTGAGAAGACGAAAAATATATACTATCTCAATGAGCTCCTACAATAATCTCCCACGCCCTACTCCCAACTCCCGACCCCCTTACCCTCAGACAATAGTGAAAAAGACCATCTCAATAGGCGGTGCAACGTATGACGTTTTTTTACAACCCGACGCAAGTACTGTCAGTGCAATGAGTGGATCAGATGCTTTTACACTGCCACTTGGGTCGAAGATTCGTATTCATAATGTTGTCGGGACATGTGGAGGTGGTGCAAGCAATACCTCTGTAGGACTAGCAAGACTTGGTTGTGAAGCGGAATTCTGTGGTGTCGTAGGGGATGATCAATGGGGAGAGAAACTCATGACAAATCTCCGTGCAGAAGGTGTAGGTACAGACTGCGCCACTGTAGTAGAAGGAGAAGTCTCTAGCTTCTCTATCATCATGACTGCAAAAAATGGTGAACGCGCTATTCTCTATGACCCAGGAACCAACGAGCACTTGCATGATGTCACATTTGATAAGAACGCTGTATCAAATACTGACTGGGTGTATCTCAATCACATTCAGCGCGATACCTGTGTCATCGAAGATGATTTGATCTATCTCCTCGCAGCTGAAGGAAGCCCTGCTATCACATGGAACCCTGGAGGTTGCCAAATAGAGATGGGCTTAGAATCAGAAAACAATAAAAAGATATTAAGTCACACAGATCTACTACTTCTAAACAAAGAAGAGGCGCTCGGGTTTACAAAAAAAGAAACGGTCCAAGACGCTATACGCGAACTCATAAAGATAGGTGTTGCACATCTCTGCATCACGGATGGCGGCAACGGAACCATCGGCTGTGACGGCAAATACATGTACGAATGTCCTTGCCTAGAGAACACCAGTGTAGTGGACACAACAGGGGCAGGAGATGCTTTTGGGTGTGGAGCTACATGGGCGCTTTTGGCAGGAGAAAGCTTGCCAGAGGCCATGCGTGCAGGTACGATAAATGCGTCAAGTGTTGTTGCATCAATAGGTGCACAACTTGGACTCCTCACAAACATCGAAATGCGCAAAAAGTTACAAAAAGTGCACTTAGATGTAGGTGTGCAGGAATTTGAAATCTCGTAATTCCCTACGCCCTACTCCACACACCCTAACCCATAAAATCATGTCTGACTACACACTCATCCAAGTTCAAGAGCTTATAGAATCTGCTGAATCCGCACTGAAAACTGCCCAGAGCCTTATGCGTTCTATGACTGGTATAAGTGATACAAACCATGAACGAAATACTATACGTGCTACTGGCATGAACGCAGCAGCTATGTCTGTAAATGGTAAAGTCGTAGAAGGGGTATTTGACGGACAAAATATGGTAGATGCCAACGGCGAGACTTACCCAGTACCTGCGAATTACGCGAGTAAGAGCAAGCTTGTCGAAGGTGATGGCATGAAGCTAACTATCACGGAAGAAGGAAAATTTATCTACAAACAGATCTCTCCTACTGATAGAAAGACCTCAGTTGGAGTACTAATACAAGAAGATGGTCAGTACAAAATTCTCGCAGACGGAAAAGTATTCCGTGTGCTTCTCGCCTCCGTTACATTTTACCGTGCAGAGGTTGGAGACCAAGTTACTTTCCTCCTCCCAACAGAAGGCGACGCAGAATGGGGAGCTATAGAAGCAGTAATCCCAAAACACCTCGCTGAAGCAGCTGCAATAGCATCTGTAGGAAGTGGTGGAATGGAAGACGACGGCGAAATGAGTCCAGCAGTGGAAGAAGAGTAAGACTAATGCTACGCTAGTGTTCGATGAAAATACCACCCCGCATCCTAGCGCCCATAGTTCTTGCAGTAAGCTGTACTGCAGTACTTATGATATTTTTGTGGTGGCAGCTTACACAATCCACTGCACTCATCCGTACAGCCTCACATAGAGAAACGCCTCAAGAAACAACTGTGGAAACAGAGGAGCTTACAGGGCCTATAGACCCACGAGATCGTGCCCTCTTTCATTTGCGACAAGGAGACTTACTTGCACTACGCGGGCAATGGGACGAAGCTGAATCAGAGTACGAACAAGCGGTAAAAGCAAACGGCGGACTTCCAGCCCTTCGCAAACTCGCACAAGCACAACTACAACGAAGAGATATAAGTGGCGTACGATCAACGCTCCGCAAACTCAAGAAAGAAGGAGCGCGATCAGAAGACCTTCTTCTCCTCGAAAGTATTGTAGCTCTTCGTACTGGGGAACTTGTCGATGCACGCAAACTCCTAGAAAACGCTGAAGACAGCCCTCAAAAACAATACGGCCTTGCCCTACTTTCCATCATCGAAGGGAGCCACATTCAAGCACAAGAGCAGCTCGATCTCGTTGTCGGAGGTTGGGAACCAGTACTGCGTTCCCATGCCAGAACACTCCAAGCAGCATATCAGGAGTTCTCTCTCTTTCCTGAAAGCAGCAACGTCCACTTGATAACACTCCTCTCTCGTGGCCTCGCACAGGTGCAAGAGTGCGAACTAGCTTTACCTCTACTTATACAAGTAACGCAGGTGAAAGATGATTATCGTGATGCATGGATAATACAAGGGTACTGCGAAGTGACAACAGAACGACCCGAGCAAGCTCTGGCATCACTCGAACATGCCTACAACCTTGATCCACAAAAGCCTGAGATTCAGTTCTTTCTCGCACGTTCGTATGCAGACCTCGGTGACCACAACAATGCGATCACCTTCTTCGAGTACGCACTAACCAATGGATTTGAACCAGCAGCAGAAGTCTATCGACTCATCGCACAAGAAGCCTTACTTAGTGGCAATGCAGACTTAGCCCTCAAGCAATACGAGGCACTTACACAAGATTCCAAGGCAACGATTGAATCCTACGAAGGGTACGTAAACGCTAGCATCACATTGGATCGCAAAGAAGACGCCTACATCATTGCAAAACAGGCTGTAGATCGTTGGCCCGAGAACGCATCTGCATATGACCTCCTTGGTTGGGCAAGTCTCGAATCTGGGAAAAAAGCAGAAGCAGTTCAAGCACTCACACGTGCACTGGAGATCAATCCATATCTCATGAGTGCAAAAGAACGGTTGCGGACCATTCAATAAAGTCCTCAACCCCCAAACCCCCTTCTCCTGCTACACAACATAGGAAAAGATTTACATTACGTCATTGTAATGAAAAATAGAGTTAGGAGAAGGTGTCGGGGGATGAGGTCAAAACCTAGCATCACAAAAAAGACCAGATATAACCTCTGGCCTTCTTTGTTTTTGTGTTTCTCCTATCCAACTATCAACAACTATTTTAATGATGATGCTGAGCAGTATAGAAGATATAGTGAGGGGAGGTGCCCTTCTACTCTAAGCCTTGTTGAGGTTTCTTGTTTTTCTTCGTAACCCGGCGAAGTCTCCGTACCGATTCTTTTAAACTGTGCACGAGGGCAGGCAGAGAATCTGGAGAAAAGAGTGGCATACTTGTACAGCGACCTCTCATGTACAGTACGACATCACAGAGCAAAGAGGGCAATATCGACGATGCATCGACATCGTCCTATTTGCTATATTTTAAGGCTGTTTGTAAGGAGCAATTCGTCTGTCCGAAGCGAAGTAATCCACTGCGAACAAATCATAATATTGTACAGTATTATATACATCTCCACAAGAGCATTTTGGGCTTTGAATACGAGAACTGATAAGATGCTTATATGAAAGACCGTCGTCATTACCACAGCTGGCTCCACAGATGGCACCACAAATTTGGGATTTTAATGACTGCTGTGATGGGTAGTCTGGCCATGACTGCCATACTAGCAATTACAGTAAAGACGATCACACAGCTAGATAAACAGCCTTCAGACCTCCTTCCAGGAAAGCAAACAATTGCAGTATTTCACCTACCAGAATGGGAAACATTGCAGCAGTTTAGTCCTTGGTTTCCCGAACTAGATAGGATCATCTCTACACCTGTTCCCCGAACGATAGCCATCGTCGATACAGGAAAAAGCCACGAAATCATCGAATTTTCTCGTTCTCAAGAAATGCAAAAAGGCGATGGGATACAGATGGGAACATACGCTGTGCAAGGATCTCCAGAAGCACTTGAGCTTCTTAAGTCCTCAGAACCTCGACTCGCAAAAGATACCGTATTTCAAACATTATCTGCATCTGTCGGACAACAAGGTAGTTGGGTATTTGTTCGAAGAGAAGGTATACCAAAACCTTCATCGATCCATCAAGATCTACGCTATAGCATAATACTTGCAAATAGCACTGCTATTGCAATATCGCAAAATGCAAACACCAGAACTATAGCACGTCTTTCAGAACCAGAACCTTCTGGCATCACTACACCTCTACCGACAAGTCCAACATTTCAAACTATACTCACCTTAAGCCTTCGGTCGTTATCAGATTTTTGGAAAGATACACTCCTCCATCTTGAAAAAGGAAACCAATCTATTGTACTAGGTATAGTAAAACAACGTTTACATACAGTGTTTGGCCCATCAGTAAGCTTGGAATATGACATCCTTCCTCTATTAGAGAATACGACCATCATCCACATGACTCAGTCTGGATCTATACCATTTATACAAATAGCAGGAACATCAAATAATATACAACAGACAATAGCTACTATGGATCGAATGCATGAAGGTATGCGTTCGCAACTGCCAAATATTCGTGTGCAGTCACAGATGTTTGATGGTCGATTCTGGCATAGCGACATACGAAGTGACCATTCTGCTATAGAACAAAAAACTATCACACAGGACCAATGGCAAATTCGCAGCACTCATACCAAAGACGCAGTAACAGGACTCTTTACTGCTACTTATAGAGATCAGTTCATCGTAAGTAATACCGAGGTACAGCTACGAGAAGATCCTCGTTTGCTCTTAAGTCTACCCGAAACTCCTACGCTACTTCGTTCTGCCAGAACGATTGTTGGACAGGCGGATACCAAAAGAATTCTGGAACACCTAGGCACTCTCATAAGAGTCGATAGACAAACCTCCACTCTTCTCGGCAAACAAGCAGCTCAAATCCAATGGTCTGTACAGCAGAGAGGTGATGTGACAACGCTGGTAATTACAAATGTGGAATAACAAATTACAAAAGATTCTAGCACCTGTTTAGCTTTTATAATTTTTTGGGATTTGGAATTTCATGATTTTTCCAGCCAGAGCACTGGCAATAGCGAGAAAAACCCATTACTCTTCACTCCGATGTCATTTATCAAACCAGCAAAGGTATTTCTCTCGATTTCAGGAGCTCTTGTAGCTATCAGCCTCGTGCTACTTGTTACTCCTGGCCCAAAGCTCAGTATCGACTTCACTGGAGGAACCATGATGGAACTAGGTATACCTTCAGATGCAACAAGAGACACTGTAGCAAATGCCCTTGAGACATTTGAAAACGATCCACCTCTTGGAAATACCACCCTCTCTGCAACAAAAGACAGTAGTGTTCTCATCCGTATGCGCGACTTGAGTAACGAAGAGCACCTCGCTCTAGTCGACCACTTTACCGCTACGATAGGTAAAGTATCAGAAAGACAGTTTACAACCATTGGGCCAACAGTAGGATCTACACTCAAGAAACGATCTATGTGGGCTCTTGCAATCGCAGCATTTGCCATCATCTTATATGTTGCCTTTGCCTTCCGAAAGATTCCTCGCAAACTTAGTCCTTGGCGCTTTGGTGTGATCGCTGTCGTAACACTCTTGCACGATGTGATCATTACCGTTGGTGTATTTGTAGTGATCAGTCAGTACACATCTTTTGAGTTCGACACACTCTTCATTACTGCACTGCTTACCATCCTTGGCTACTCCGTAAACGATACTATCGTCATCTTCGACCGTATCCGAGACAACCTTCTCAACCAAAGCAACCGGAGCGATAGCTTCGAAGACGTCGCAGAAAAAAGCTTACAACAAAGCATTACACGGTCTCTCAATACGAGCATCTCCACACTCATCATGCTCTGCTCCCTCTTCATTTTTGGGTCAGAGAGTATCCGCTGGTTCGTCCTCACACTCATCGTCGGAGCTGTGATCGGAACATATTCATCTCTCTTCATCGCTACACCGCTATTGGTGCTGTGGAAGAAGAAGAGCTAGAACTTGGGAAAAAAGGTACAAAAGGAGCAAAGTATTTTGGTATATACCATACAACCTTTGCACCCTCGATTCCTTTTGTACCCTCTGTACCCTTTGTTCCTTTTACACCCTTGAAACTGTTTATTGCAAAAAAGCCGAAAGATCATTTGAAAACACCAATAAATCCCCTAAGCTAACGCTTAATGTCAGATAAATCTCCCAACAACGTCAAAAGGCTCAAAGGCGCACGAGTAGAATGTGAACTCGTATTTGATACCGAGACTGTCGCTGCAGCAGAAAAGAAAGCTATAGAGAAACTGGGATCTAACCTAAAAATAGAAGGATTCCGTGAAGGAAAAGCCCCTGCAGACATGATGAAAGACAAGATACCGGAACAGGCTCTCTTCGAAGAAACTGTACATCTACTTCTACCAGAAGCTATCGAGAAATTGATAGTGGAGAATGAGATCAAACCCATCATCCCACCTAAGATTGAAGCAACAATACGAGAGCCACTAACGCTAAAGGTGACATTTGTAGAACGCCCTGATGTAAAGATGAAAGGTATCGATAAGATCAAAGTAGAAAAGAAGGAAGCAAAGGTAGAAGAGAAAGACTTCCAGCGTATGATCGACTACGTCACAAAACAGCATCAAACTAGTACAGAAGTAGATCGACCTGCAAAAGAAACAGATAGCATCACAATGGACTTCCACGCTGAAGATAAGAATGGTAAAGAGATCCCGGAGATACGCACAGAGGGGCACCAGGCAGTCATCGGAAGTAAGGTACTGATCCCAGGATTTGAAGACGAACTGAAGGGCGTAAAGAAAGGTGACAAGAAAAGCTTCACTCTTTCATTCCCAGAAAAACACCAGACAGAAAATCTACGAAACCAACCTGTAACATTCCATGTCTCTATTACAAAAGTTGAAGAGGTGAACACTCCGGAACTAACAGATGAATTCGCAAAGACACACTTGCACGCAGAGTCAGTTCCAGAATTCAAGAAACAGGTAAAAGAGTCTATGAAGATGCAGGAAGATGAAGCAGAACGTGCGCGCAGAGAGCAAGATGCTATGGAGCAGATCCGAAAAGCTACTACTGTTGAACTCGCACCAGAGCTCCTGGAAGAGGAAGAGCGCCAGATCTACGAAGAATTCCGCCAACAGCTTGAGCGCCAAGGTATGACACAGGAAGACTGGCTCAAACGCACAGGAAAAACACTTGAATCAGCAAGCAAGGAGCTAAAGGAGCAAGCAGAGAAGAGGCTTACCCTACGTCTTGGATTACAAGCAGTGATAGACCAAAAAGAAGTGTCTATCTCCGATGAAGAAATGACAGCCTCGATCGATGCTATGATGCTTCCTCTAGGAGAAGAAGAGCAAAAACGAATTCGCTTAGCATATGAAAAAGGTCAGAACCCGTACGAACAGCTCAAGTGGCAGAAGAAAGTAGAGAAGCTTATTGCAACGTTGGTTGGGTAATTACAATGATTGTACATACGAAGAAATTTTCAATATACATATCAGACCCACCAAACACGTACAAGTCTCTCCGTATTTGCGTTACGCAGCATACGACAACCAGCTTTGTGTACTTTGATGTGACCCATACGACTCACAACACCTTTGATGTCTGGACTACTAGCATGTGTAGGCTTACAACACTTCGCCAAAGCTGTCGGCATAGTGATGCCACCCTCAACTTCCACAGCATTTGCTGCAGTAGAAACGCGTACGCGTGACTCACGGTTGACTGGTGCTTCTATACCTTTGCCTTTTAACGCATCAAGATGGGTAAGTAGTACCGATGCACGCTCAGACCCCTGACCTATCTTCATAAGGATATCTTCACGTTGTTGCACAGTAAGCGCCTCACCTTCAAACTTGCGGAGAATGGAGAGGTCACTATCGAGAACAGGAAGGTGATGTTTGCGTAGCACCTTATTTACCTCAATTCGACCATTCGATACAAACTGTGGTCTATTTTGTGCGTACAAGTACCGCTTAAGCCGTGAACGAGAAGAAGCCATCTTAAGCAATTTCATCCATTGTGGAGACGGAGTTGGCGTCTTGTTTTTCAAGATCTCAACAACATCGCCATTTTCCAGATGATAGTCGATGGTTACCATTGATCCGTTCACTCGTGCACCACGAAACGCTAGACCAAGATCTGTATGAATCTGGAATGCAAGGTCCAAGGGTGTTGCACCTGCAGGAAGCTCTACGATATCTTCATGAGGTGTAAGAACAAAGATATGATCTGCGAGCGCACCTGATGACTCTGATCCATCAGACAATTCCTGCTGGGCCGATAAGACATTATGTAACGCCACTGCATGTACAGCACGTTCTGCAGAACCATTTTGTTTATACATCCAGTGTGAAGCGACACCAAACTCTGCTTCACGATGCATGTCTTCTGTGCGAATTTGCGCTTCTACACATATCAATTCATCCGTCGTACCAGGCAACTGCATCAAGGTCGTATGAAGGCTTTGGTATCCATTTGGTTTGGGAAATGCGATGTAATCTTTAAATCGATTTGGCACAGGTCGACCAATTTGATGTAGCAAACCTAAAGCGCGGTAACAATCTGCTTCGGACTTCACTACCACGCGCACAGCAAAAAGATCATGGAGGTCGAACATATGAGTGAGGCTTTTTTCTTTCATCTTTCGAAAGATACTAAAGAGTTGCTTCTCTCGGACAGATATCTCGACGTCCATATTATGTTCTTCAAAATACGTCTGCAACGATCGTGATACACGTCCAAGAACATCACCATGACTTTTGTGGATACGAAGCAATTGCTGCTCCAAACGCTCTGCATCTGTTGGATACAACGTAGGGAATGAAAGGGACTCCATCATATTTTTAAGATTATAGATACCAAGTCGTGCAGCCACAGGCGCAAAAAGCTGCAAGGCATCTTGTGCAACGTTTTTTGCTTCAAACACAGGCAATGTATTCGATGACAATAGGTAACATCTATTGCAAAGAATAATCAGTATCGTGCGTATATCATCCGATACAGTCAGGAGCATCATACGTAAATCTTCAACAGATGAACGACGGTCACGTAAGGTAATGTGTGATAAAAGATGAACACCAGAAACAAGTTCTCGGATCTTTGATCCAAAGCTCTCTTCAAGTTCAGCTAGCGTCCAGTACTTCGTCTGCAATACACGACATAGCAAACATGCTATGACTGCATCTTCATCTGGCTGAAAAGGCAAAAGGACACGTAAAACACCGAGGACATGTTTCATGAGTGGCTCCCCTGTCCAATGATCATGCCCTCTATAGGCAGCTTGTGCTACCTCCCACGCAGATTCCAGGCGCTGCTGATCGAACTGCACGTCCGTGCTTTTCATCTCTTGAATAATTTGCCAGTACGTCTCTGTACTCTGAAGCATAAAACGAGAGAAAGGAAAGAAATACTAGCCCTTTTTGTATAAAAAGACCAGCTCTTTTGGTGATGATGAGAGAATAAACTGAAAGGGCTCACAGAGCCCAAATATAAATAAGAGTGCTAGATTCTTGACACTTCTGCAACCATGCATACAATTGTCGTATCGTCCGAAGACCGAGGGCACTAGGCTGATGGCCGAAACTAAGCCCCTCCGAGGCTCACAGCATCGCTCACTCGGCTTTTAGCTTAGTGCGTCGTGTCGTTTGCCTCGCTGGTCTCCCGGACGTATCCGGATCCAGCGTTTTTTTTAACCCGCAAACACTATGGCTATCACTAAAGAAAAAAAGCAGGCACAAGTACAAGACCTCACCACGAAAATGAGTGCAGCATCATCTGTAATGCTCGCACATTACATTGGACTCAGTGTCGCTGAAGTCAGCGAACTACGAAATATGCTACGCGAAAACAATGCAGAGATGAAAGTCTCAAAGAAAACTCTTATGAAGATCGCAGCAAAAGATGCAGGTCTTCCGGAGATAGATGAAAGCACTCTCGACGGTCCTATCTCAATGATATTCAGCTTTGGTGATCCTCTTTCAGGAGCACAGATCGCTTTCAAGTTCGCCAAAACCCACAAACAGGTACAGCTCGTAGGAGGTGTGTTCGATGGAAAAGTATTATCGAAAGCAGAAGCAATGGAGCTAGCAGAAATGCCAAATCGTGATCAACTCCTTTCGATGTTTGTTGGCATGATTCAATCACCTCTCGTAAGTTTTGCAAGTATCTGTAATTCACCTCTCACTGGATTTGCTCGCTGTCTCCAAGAGATGGCAGACAAGGGTGGCTTTGGAGACACTCCAGCATCAACCACCGTTGAAGAAGCACCAGCTGTTGAGGCATTGCCTACAACAGAAGAGAAAGTAGAAACGTCAACAGAAGAGAAGCCTCAAGAGGCTGCATCAACAGAAGCATCGGAACCTGAGGAGCCAGCGACTGATGAAACACCTACCGAAGAAACCAATTCTTAATTTTTTTAATTCTTAATTCCCCTTTATTATTATGGCAGACGAAGCCGCAACAACAATAGACCTCTCCAAGGAGGAAAAAGCAGTAATCGATGCATTGGAGAAACTCAATGTCGTACAGCTCAACAAGGTCGTTAAATTCATGGAATCCGAATATGGAATCTCCGCAGCAGCTCCAGTAGCAGTCGCAGCAGGTCCAGCAGCTGGTGGTGACGCAGATGGCGCTGATGAAAAAACAAGCTTTGATGTCGAGATCACAGCAGCTGGTGGCCAGAAGATCGCTGTTATCAAAGTCGTACGCGAAGTAACTGGCCTTGCTCTTGGTGAAGCTAAAGGTGCAGTAGATGCTGCTCCTAAGGTTATCAAAGAAGGACTTTCTAAAGAGGAAGCAGAAGCTCTCAAGGCTAAGCTTGAAGAGGCTGGCGCAACTGTTACTCTTAAGTAATTACGATACATAAAAAGCCTGGAGGATTACCCTCTGGGCTTCTTTTGTATTTGGTATATGATAGATAGTATATGGCTTTAATCACCATAAATTTGTAAGCAATTATTATGCCAGATACCAGATAAATTTGCCACCAAACATGAAACGTAGTACAATGTTAGAGCAATGCAGAAGATATTATCAACACCATGGGCTGCTGTATCACTCGGTATCATTGGCCTCATCGCAGGCTACACATTTGTCGTTGTAAGCCATAACGAAGCATTTACCGCTTCAGAGTGCCTAGCAAATAGACAACATGTCGCAATAGAGAAAGAAATATCCAATGTGCTATAATCACCGTAATGAATACTTCATTCCTCTCGCAAAAGTCTTTTTGGACGCCTGCTATTCTCTCAGCGATCCTCCTTGGAGGGTTCTTCGCATGGGAACTTGGTTTCATCGAGAGTATCCCCGGCCCGGCCCGGCCAACGCCAACAACCAGGGATCTTTGGTACACCGCTATTATCCTAGCCCTTCTATCGCTAAATGCAGGACTCCTTATGTGGAGATCAAAAAATGGAACCTGTCCTCTGGGTGCGAAGCGAGTCACTGGAATCTGTGGTGCACTTGGTGCTGTCACGCTGCTCTGTCCCATGTGCCTTCTGTTACCACTGTCTCTCTTTGGCCTCAGTATCAGCCTCGCATTCCTCGCACCTTTCCTGCCATTACTACAAATAATCACATTGATCCTTCTTGTTGTAAGCACGAAGATATTGTGGCCACGGAGCTAAGGATTGAATAGATCAATCGCAGTTATAAGTTGTAGGTTGTACGATTTACAATTACAACTTATAACTTATAACCTATAACTTATAACTAATGGTTGTATTACTTTTTATATACAGTGTATTACTTCTTATATACAAACACTATTGTACCCCCTTCATATCACACACCAATGTCGGTGGTTTTACCACATGCTCTGGCTCCTCTCCGCATTGCCACTGCTCTATAGATGCAAAGCAATCTTCATACATATTGGTCATACTTTCTTCTGCATAAAAAGCGATATGTGGCGTGACAACTACCTTTGGGTGCACGATCAGTTCTTTGTTCATTTCAAAGTCTTGTTCATGTTCGAGGACATCGAGTAATGCATGACTTAACTTTCCTGCATTGAGTGCTGCTAGGAGCGCATCGGAATCTATAAGCTCTCCTCGTGCAGTATTTACCAAAATAGCATCGTCTTTCATCTTCGAAAATGCATCGGCATTAATCATATGTCTCGTCGCATCGATGACAGGAAGATGTAAAGTGATGATGTCACTTTCCTGTAATAACTCATCGAGCTCAACATACTGCACACCCAACAGATCTTGCAATTCAACAACGCGACAAAGATCCACCGCCAAGATCTTCATGCCAAAACCATGCGCTATCTGCGCAGCACGACGACCGATCTTTCCTGTGCCTACGATACCAATAGTCTTACCACGGAGCGACACACCTCGAAGCCCATGATAATCAAACTCCCCTTTCTCGACTCGCTCATCTGCTTCGTGAATATGACGCAGTGTACCAAGAAGTAGAGCAAATACGTGCTCAGCTATCACATGTGATCCGTAATCAGGAACATTGCATACAGTGATACCGTGCTTCGTACATGCAGCAAGATCTATATGATTATACCCAACGGAACGCGTACAAATACACTTCAGCTTTGGCAGTTGATCAAGTATGTCTGCAGTTATTATTGAATGCACAAACACAGAGATCACCTCTGCATCTTTGCACCGTTCTACAGAGAACTCTTCTGCGAGAACGCACGCATGGGGATACTGCATAGTCACACTATGCTCATCCTCAGTATCGACTTCAAAAAAGATAATAGTATTTATCACAGAGCTACTGTAGTAATGATGGATAGGGATTGCAAACTGGATTGAAAGCATTGATTGAAATTAGCAGTTATAAGTTATAAGTTATAAGTTTTGATACTCAAAATAATGCATGCAACCTACAACCTACAACTTATAACATATAATGAATAAAAAGAGACCAATTACCCGATACAAGCACAAATAAGGCAAAGAACACCCGTACACCAAACATAAAAAACCGAGGAACAAGCAACTAGGAACACGTGGCAATCTCCCGTACAATAGAGTCGATGTCTTTTCATGTCCGCCGCGTTCCAGACGATAGGCCAAGTACCATGATGCGTTTGCGTACACTTCTTGGTAATACACTACTGTTTAGTCAGCCAGTGCTACGATTCTATGAATCTTGGAAAGAACGACATGATCAGAAAGTAAAACACCAACGTCATACCCTATTCCTGAAGCGCGCTTTGATGATACTCATCGCAGTATTCTTGGCATTCTTTATGTTTGCGACTGTCACCAAAGGGCTTACTGCTGTGCACTTCTTCAAGATGGATAGCCTTGTATCACTAGCAGGAACAGATATCCCAACGGATAAGAACGGTCACATCAACCTTCTTCTTCTCGGACAAGGAGATGAAAGTGGTCAAAGTCTTACCGACACGATCATCGTTGCGAGTATCGATCCAGAAAAAACACACAGTGTCGCACTCCTCTCTCTCCCAAGAGATATGTACTTCCTTAAAACGGAGAATATGGATAAAGGAAAGCTCAACAGCTTCTTCCGCGACTACAGTAGTTACCTACGTTTTGAAAAAGGCATGACAAAAGAAGAAGCAGATAAAGAAGCAATTGCAGAGATAGCAGCAGAGCTCGGCAGAAAGCTTGGCATCGAGATTCAACACGCTGCTAAGGTAGACTTCGAGGCATTTACCCATGTAGTAGATGCATTGGAAGGTATCGACATAGACGTCCCTAGTAACCTCGTCGATACAGAGTATCCAAATGGAAGTTACGGCTATGAAACATTTGAAATCAATGCAGGCACGCAACACCTCGATGGCGCCACAGCACTAAAGTATGTGCGAAGTCGTCACTCCACCAGTGACTTCTCTCGTAGTGCTAGACAGCAATCTGTCATCCGTGCTATCGCAGTAAAAGCTCGTGACGACGGCTATGCATTTGACGCAAACTTCATCACAAAGATGCTCCAAACATTGCGCGAAAATGTCGTCACTACCATGAATATCCGCCAGATGATCGGACTAGCAGAAATAAGCCGTAAGATCGACCGTGACCGTATAGTCATGCTACAACTCAATGACCGAAACGGTCTCTATGGAGAACAAGTCAATGCTGGAGGCTTCTTGTACACTCCACCACGCTCTTTATTTGATGGTTTCTCTGTATTACTCCCTGTTTCTATTCCAGAGTTCCCTATTTCATGGAAGCAGCCACAGACACTCATGAGGCTCCTCACAAATGCTCGTGGTATCTACGTCAATAACCCCTCTATTCATATCTTGAACAATGGTGCACCAAGTGGATCCGCCAGAAAGCTTGCCACAGAACTCACACGCTATGGATTCAACGTGGGATTAGTAGCCAATGCTAGCCTGCCAAATAAACAGGAGCAATCCACCATCTTCACAGATGCCGTGACACAAGAAGAAATGGCACTATTCTTTGCGACACTATTTGACATAGAAATGGTCACTGTTCCAGAGGCACTACCCACTAAGTTACAAGGAAACATAACCATTATCATCGGAGAGAATTACAAATTTGCACCATTGCAAAATAGTATCCAGTCTGCCTCATGACTAAACCACGAGATATCATCGCGCAGGCGTGGGCCATGACCAAGCGTGAGCGTTCCATACGAAAATGGGGATTTGTCGCAGCCCTTCTTGCCACCCTTCTCAATACCAAGCTTTTCATCTATCAAGCATGGCTTGTCTATTCGTATTTTCAAGGAGACCCTATCGGTTTTCTTACGATGGAAAAAGTGCTTTTTGAAAGTATGCCATTCTGGTTCTTCATTGTACTTATGGTGTTCTTCGGAGCACTGCTCATCATAGAATGCCTTTTCCCACATCTTGCGAAGGGGGCGATCATCGGACTTGCAGCAAAGTCTCACAAAAAAGAAGAGGTAAAAGGAGGGCTTGTACTAGCGCTTTACAACTTCTTTCCACTCTTTGCTCTCCATGAACTCCTTGTACTGAGTAGTTTTACTATGGCCGTCACTCTCTGCTCCCTTGCACTACGCTATGGCGGAGGTGCAGGCCCTATCATGGCCATCATACTAGTATGCGCTTGGGTGCTAAGTAACATCCTCGAGTTCTTTTGGATCTTTGCAGAAGAAGCAGTAGTCATCCGCAAACATGGTATGCGTGATGCCATACGAACAAGCTTCAAACTTGTCATTAGTTACCTTGGGCACGTGGTATTTCTTATCTTGCTCATGTTCATCATCATCCTTCGCATCTTTGCAAACCTACTTATGGTCGTACTCGTACCAGGTATCGTACTTGGAGTAGGGTTCCTACTAGGAACATTTCTACCGCCTGTTATCAGCTACTCAGTTTCAGCCATAGTTGGATTACTTCTTATCGGTGTCGCAAGCTACCTCTTTAGCTACTTAGAAATATTCCGTCAAACAGTGTGGACGATTACGTATATAGAATTGAGCAAATTGAAGGAATTGGATGTGATTGAGACAAAGTTATAGGTTGTAGGTTGTAAGTTGTAAATTTTAGGTTGTCCATTTTATGGTCGAAACTTATAACCTATAACAAAAAAAATCCTTGACAGTGCACATCCGTACACCTACTATGGTGAACGACCGTTCATTCCCCCAGTCAACCATGACGCTGACACCCCACCAACGCACCGTACTAAACTACATCCGTGAGTTTCAACACAAACGTGGGTATTCGCCGTCACTCGCTGACTTAGCACTTGCCTTCGGCGTACGCAGTAAAAATGCGATTGCAAAAGTTGTAAATGTACTCGTGCGAGAGAAACAATTGGAGAAAGATCCAAAAGGACGCATCAAGATTATCGAAATCCATGAAGCAGAAATACCAGAGGCAATGACACTACCCCTCTTCGGCCCTATCGCTGCTGGTTTTGCAGCACCTGTAGAAGAGCAAGCAGAAGAGATGATCACACTCGACGATTATCTTGTTCGTGACCGTGCATCCACATTCCTTCTGCGCGTAAAGGGAGACAGTATGATAGACGCAGGTATCCATGAAGGAGACCTTGTTGTTGTCGAACGTGGAAAGGAGCCACGCGTCAATGAGATCGTCGTTGGTGTACTCGATGGAGAGTTCACACTCAAGCGTCTCAAACGAAACAAAGGTAAATACTATCTACAAGCCGAAAACCCCGCCTATCCCGACATGTATGCGATGGAAGAGCTACAAGTCGCAGGAGTCGTGAAGAGCGTGATACGGAAATACTAGTTATAAGTTGTATGTTGTAAGTTCTAAGTTGGAATTACAGAACATATAACCTATAACCTATAACTTACAACCACAAAAATGACCTTCGCTCACATCGACGCCGACGCCTTCTTCGCCTCTGCCCTACAGAGAAAGTATCCGTCACTCAGAGGCAAACCTCTTCTCGCTCTAGGTATGGGTGGAGGATGTGTTATAGCAGCGAGCTACGAAGCAAAAGCTTTTGGAATAAAGACTGGCATGCGACTTGTAGAGGCTCGCAAGCTCTGCCCCAGTGCTACCGCTGTCCCCTCAGACTTTCGCGAAGCCTGTGCGGCTTCACAAGAGATCGAAGATATCCTGAAAGAACAATGCCCCGTCCTCGAGAAGTACTCTGTCGATGAGTGGTTCGCAGAACTCAAAGCTCTCGTGGGAGGTATACCAAAGAACTGTGATGAGTGGGCACAGCGAATGCAGACCGATGTGAGTAATCGTGTAGGGCTCACAGTCTCCATAGGCATTGGCTCAACTATCACGCTATCGAAGATGGCTAGTGAGTATCGTAAGCCTGCGGGAGTCACCGTCATCACAGACAACGAAGCCTTCCTGCGAGACCGCCCTGCAGCAGCTATCCCCGGTATAGGCCCTCGGCGCGAGCTCCATGCTGAGTCCGAAGGATGGCACACCGCATGGGACTTCGCTCAGGCAGATGCCGAGCGTGTCTCTACGCTCTTTGGAAAGAGTGGACGTGAGTTACAGTCCGAACTCCAAGGCACAGCCGTCTATGACATCCAGAGGGCACACGTCCCACCAAAGTCGATTTCTCGATGTAGAAGTTTTCGTGCGACCACAGACCAGTTGGTAATGTTCTCTCACTTACTAGACCACCTTACCTTTACCGTCATGAAGATGCGCCGAGAGCACCTCATGTGCACCGAGATACAAGTATGGCTCCGTGACGCTACCTACAAGCACGCAGGGCGGCGTTGTAAGCTCCCTCAACCAATGGATACCGAGGAACAGATCCTTGTGTACCTACGCTCCAGCTTCACCTCTCTCATCAAAGAAATCCCCCGCTCTACACAAGCAGGATTTTGCGTTGCAGGACTCCGTCCAAAGGCGACTCAGCAGTTCTCTCTCTTCGAGGCACCAGAGAAAACCAAAGGGAGTGAGGACATGCAGTCCACCCTCGATAGTATCCACGATCGCTACGGTCGTGATGCCATCGTCCGTGCATCTGCTACTCCTACCAAAGGCGATAAGAAAGCTTCGTTAAATGTTATTGAGTAAGAGACTTCAGTCTCTCTTCCACCTTCTGGAGCTTCTCCTCACTTGTCGCAAGCTTCTGTCTCTCTAGCTCTACCACCTTCTCCTTTGCATTGGCGACAAACTTCTCATTACCAAGCTTTGCATTGACACCCTTAATGAATCCTTCAAGCTTCTGTTTTTCCTTCGTAAGCTTCTCAAGCTCTTTGTCTTTATCTATCAAACCATCGAGAGAAAGATGTACTTCGATGTCCTTCATAAACACAGCAACAGCATTCTCTGGCTTCGCTGCATCTGGATGTGTATCGATAGTCAGACTCTCCACCTTTGCCATACGCTTTATCTGCTCGTTCTGCGCTTCAAGAAGCTCTCCGTGAGACTGGGTGATGAGTGTGACCGTTACGTTCTTTCCTGGCTCGATGCCTTGTTCAGATCGCAATGTTCGTACCGCAGAGATCACATCGATAACCGTCTGCAGCTCATCTTGGGCAGATTGATCTTTAAGCTTGGCATTGGATGTCACCCAATCAGATGAGATGAGCATGCCTGCATCTTTTGACTTGATACTTGCCCACAATTCTTCAGTCACAAACGGACAGTACGGATGAAGTAGTGTCACGATTGATCGTAGAACATGCACAAGAACTTCTGGGTTCGCCTCACCTTTACTCAACTCCAAGTACCAGTCACAGAAGTAATCCCACGTAAACGAATACAGTCTCTCTCCAACTTCACTAAGACGATACTCATCGAGGCCTTTTGAAACGTCATCAATTAATTGCTGTAGAGCAGATAAAACAGCACGATCCGCCAAAGAAAGATTTGAGATTTGAGATTTGAGATTTGAGATTTCAGCAGGTTCTAGTGAAGCAGCTTCACACTGCATCAGTACAAAACGAGAGGCGTTCCAAAGTTTGTTTATGAAGTTTCTGTACCCTGCGATCTTCTCTTCGTAGAGCCCAAAATCATTCCCTGGACTCTGCCCAACGATCATCGACATACGTAGAGCATCTGCACCGTACTTCGGAATGATCTCAAGAGGATCTATACATGTGGATGGATCGGACTTACTCATCTTCTTTCCATCTCGTGTGCGCACCATCCCGTGAAGGTAGACCGTATCGAACGGAAGGTCTCCGATGTTGTACGTTGTCATCAAGATCATACGAGCAACCCAGAAAAAGATGATATCGTACCCTGTCTCTAGTACCTGATTAGGGTGAAAACGCTGGAAGTCTGGACTCTTCTCTAGCATTTTTTCCAAGCTGAGAGAAAGATCCTTCGTAGCATCATGATCAATAAGCGTACTCCACGTCCAAAGTGCCGAGCTAAACCATGTATCGAGTGTGTCTGGGTCTTGATGCACTGGAGAACCACACGCTTCATGAATATCTGTTCCTTCTGGACTCACATTGCGAAAGCTCATTGGTACCTCTTTCCCATCTACAGTTTCCGTACATTTGCTGCAGTAATACACAGGAATACGATGCCCCCACCAGATCTGACGAGAGATGCACCAGTCACGTAAGTTTTCTATCCAGTGAAAGTAGGTCTTCTTAAATCGCTCGGGGATAATATGTACTTCATCATTGCGAACTACGTCGAACATCACATCTTTGAGGCTCAGAGACTTGCCAGCCCACTTACCCTTCCACGTATCTAGCTTCTTGTTTACATCAACAAACCACTGTTCACGAATCTGCGGTTCGATCATCCCGCCGCCACGACTATTGGTAGCGATTTTGTTTTCGTAGTTCTCTTCTGTCTTTACCAGTAGTCCTTTCTTCTCAAGCTTCGCAAGTATCTTCGGACGCGCTTCTACTATGCTCATACCTTCAAACTCTTGAGCAATAGAGAGGAGCTTTCCATCGAAATCAATGACTTGTTCCTTGTCGAGCCCATGACGCTCTGCAATATCGAAGTCTACCTGTGTATGCCACGGCGTGATCGTCATACACCCCGTACCAAACTCAGGATCTATCGCTTCGTCTTTGATGACTGTCGCAGTGATGGGCCCGTTGATCCACTCGCACTCAAAGGTATCGCCATGCTTGAAGTCTTTGTACCGCTTATCATCTGGATGTACTACTACGCACTTGTCACCGAACTTCGTCTCGGGTCGTACTGTACCGATCTGAAATGGTCCGTACTGGAGCGTATAGAAGGGAACCTTTTGTTCCTTCCAGTTCACTTCTTCATCAGACACGTTTGTCTTGAGTTTTGGATCCCAGTTCACGATGCGGTGTCCACGGTAGATAAGTCCATCGTTATACATATTGCAAAATACCTCTCGCACAAGACGTGAACGAGGTTCGTCCATAGTGTATGCCTCACGACTCCAGTCACAGCTACTACCCATCTTTCTGATCTGATTGCGAATAGTGTCTTGGCTTTTATCGACAAAAGAGATGATCCTCTTGAGCACCTCTTCTCTCCCAAGCTCTTCACGCGGATCTTTTATACGTTCTTCTTCTTGGATCTTTTTGATCACGACATTTTCTGTAGCGATAGCAGCATGGTCAGTCCCTGGAATCCAAAGAGCCGCCTTGCCCTGCATACGCTGGTAGCGCGTAAAGATGTCCTGGAGAGAGAGCATCACCGCATGACCAAGGTGCAACTGCCCTGTGGCGTTTGGAAGAGGCATGCTCACTGTAAACGCCTCCTTGCTCTCATCTTCACTAGGCTTAAAAGCCCCAGACTCCTCCCACATCTTATAGATGCGGTCTTCAGTCTTCGATGGATCGTAGGCTTTGTCTAGCATAGAGAGATCTTAGGGGTAATGAGTGCATTGCTCAATGTAGGTAGTGTAAAATTACATCGTTTTCACTATATGACCTACGCCCTTATCACTGGCGCAAGCTCTGGCATAGGAGAAGCATGTGCCAAATCTTTAGCAAAAGACGGAAGAAACCTCATACTCATAGCTCGAAGTATAGAAAAGCTCGATACACTCAAAAGGGAACTCGAAGACGCCTACGAGGTCTCTGTTCTTGTGTATCAAGTAGATCTAGCAGAGATAACAGACATAGAAGCGCTCTTCACATCTATTGCAGATAAGGACATCGATATAGTCATAAATAACGCAGGTCTGGCTCTAGGAAAGTCTTCTATAGAAGATTACGCATGGGAAGACTACAACCAGATGATCGAGATCAACATAAAGGCATTCACCAGAGTGGCGCAGCTTGCAATACCCCACCTCAAGCGTACACAAGGGCACATCATCAATATGAGTTCTGTAGCAGGGCTCGAAGCATACGAGGGAGGCTCTGTGTACTGTGGCACCAAAGCCTACGTAAAGATGATCAGCAAGGCTCTACGCATTGACCTTGCAGGCACAGGTATCCGTGTAACAGATATAGCCCCAGGAGCTGTAGAAACAAACTTCTCAAACGTGCGGTTTAAAGGTGACGCAGACATCGCAAAGAAGGTCTATGAAGGCTTCACCCCACTTCAAGCAAGCGACATAGCAGACGCAGCTCTCTTCGCTCTTTCACGACCTGCAAGCGTCAACATTGAATATATGCTCATCATGCCTACTGCGCAGGCAAGTGCGACCCGTCTCGTAAAGGAATCATAATAAAAAACGACCGCCGGTAGAGGGCGGTCATTAGACGAAAGAAAGAGCGAATAGTGTTCTTAATAAAAAGAATACCGACACTTTTTACAGGAGGGGGCAGATCTATGCAAGGAATTAGCTATTATTACAGCAAAGAAAACTTGATTTAATAGCAGAAGATAGTAGAGTAAAATACTCTATGATCAACCGTCTCGAATCCAGCGACAACCTCAATGCAAAGACTCATACTGGGCAGGTTCTTAAGGATACTGGGCGCTTTCACTTTCGTGCAGATGGTATTCGTCAAACTATAGGAGCACCTATTATGAGCATCGCTCATCCAGTCGGAAAGATTGGCAATGGTGTGGTGAAAGACTTAGGAAATCTCTTTCTCGATGAAGGAGATAAAATAGCGCCAGAGCCACTTGGTAATGGAAGCTTAAAGCACTTACGCAGAGATATACCATCGATCGCAAGGAACACAGGGAATGCAGTGGTAAATCTCATAACTCTTCATCCTCTTCGTGCTACTGGAAATTTGATTAATGCAGGCGCAGATGCATTTGACATCGCTATTGTTGATCCACTACTAGATGGTGGAAATCTGATCTTTGGCCATGAAGACGAAAAGAGAAATGGCGTATTCGCTGAACACGAACTCAACTAAGCATGGAAGGCATGGGTGAAGCAGCGGCAGAAGTAGGTGTAGAGGCAGGTGCAGAAATTGGACTAGGGACAATATTGGCATACGGAGCAGCCTTTTATATAGGATATAGACTCTTATTTGGTAAAAAGAATTAGAAAAAGAAGCATGGGGTGAATTCCCTTATTCCCCTTATTTCTTTTATTTCCCTTATTTCTTAACGCATAATAGCTTCGTGCCCACCTTCGACTTCCACTGCGCAGACTGCAAGAACGTTTTTGAGTTCTCTCGCCCCTTTGGCAGTAAGGAAATCCCACCATGTCCGAAGTGCGACAGTACAAAAACGGAGAAACAGATAGCAGCTCCTGCCATTCACTTCAAAGGAGAGGGGTTTTATAAAACGGACAGTGTACCTAAACCTCAAAAGAAAGATGTAAAAGAAACCAAAGAAACCAAAGAAACCAAAGAAACCAAAGAGTCAAAAGATGCTGAACCCAGAACTCAGAACCCAAAACCCACAACTAAAGAGCCCGAAACCCCTAAATCAAGTGAAAATTCCAAGGGTACCGCTTAAAAAGTTTTTATGGTATAATAATAGTTGAGAATGAAAGAACAAAAAGCTAAACACCAGGCTATTCACACACGATGCTTCGAAGTACTCACAGATCTATCGTACTCTAGCCTCTTTCTTATATGGACTGGACTCGTTCTCCTCTTCGCTTTTGGGTATTTCTTCTTCGCTACTATTGGAAATATCGCCAATCATGGACCTGAAGTACTCGTAAACAATGAGAACCCTATTCATCGCCTTCTCAATGCACTGTACTTCAGTATCATCACAGCAACATCGACAGGATATGGAGACATCACTCCACGAGGGATCTCCAAAGCACTAGCAGCACTCCAAAGCATGTCTGCCCTCTTTGTATTTGCGATATTCGTAACCAAGCTCGTAGCACACAGACAGGAGATCGCCTTGCGCGAAGTGCACCGCCTGACATTCGAAGACGTGTTCCACAACATTCGAGAGGGGCTCTTCGTTGTACGAAAAGACTTCGACGGACTGATAGAAAAAGTAGATGCTAAAGAAGAACTTGTACAAGAAGACTGGGACACCCTCATCATCGCCTACAAGCAAACACAAAGTCTCATCGCAGAGATCCCCGACTTCTACGATAGCCTAAACCACCTCTACACTCTCGACTCCCGACGTGAAGAGATGCTTCACGAAGCAGTGCACCGCACACTCCACCGCATCAACCATATGCTAGATGCATTTAGCAAAAATGGAATCTCGTGGATCGATAATGAACGAAGTATGAACGAACTCCAAGAGCTGATGAACATCGTCAAAACTGCAACACCTATCTGGCAACAGAAGTCTCCGTACGAAAAACAAGAAGCCTTTGCAGACATCCTTCGCTTGAAGGACAGCGTGCTGAAGCGCATCGAAAAAGCATTATAGAAAAAGCACCTTCCCAGAAATTCTGGAAAGGCACTCATGTATCAGAGAAAACTAAAGGGAAGCAATTTTCGCAATTTTCTCATATTTTGATCACTCAATGCGCTCGAGTTCGAGCGGAATGAGCTTTTCCGCCGCTGCCGTTGCTGGCTTTGGCGTTGGGGCTTCATCCACTGGCGCAGGCACTTCGCCTTCGCCTGGAGGAGGACCCGGTTCACCGAGTTCGGATTTGGGGATGTCTGGCACCCCCAGCTCCTTTAAAGTATCGACCGTTTTCGGGCCGATGATCAAATGGAGACGAGGTACGCCATCGACCTTTTCGACTGCGACGTCTACGTCGAGATCCCTCAGAAAGCCTCCGACCTCCTTCTTTAACTCGACCCAACTGTTGGGACCGAGCTTGATGTAGGTCCTCTGCTCACCGCCACCACTTTTGATGGCAAGTTCGACAGAGTCAGGCCGTTCGGACTGCTTCACGTGCTCACGGAGTTCATCGGCAGTAACGCGAGCATCTGGATCGCCGAAACGATCCTCGAACGTCCTTGGGTCTGGAACAGGTTTTTCATTGGGAAATGCCTCTTCGATCTCAGCAACTTGCGGAACTGGAATGTCCCGAAAGGTATCGGGCACAGACTTCTGGGCTAACGACTCAAGGCCAAGAGTAGCGTCGAAGAACGCTGGCTTTTTGACAGAAGTCGCAGCCAATCGTCCATATCCATTGAACCTGTCTTTGATTGAGGACCAATCCTCGTTGAGGAGGTCATCACCTTGGTCAGACTGTGGTAGAAGTTCGGCCACATCTCTCAAAGACTGATGCCGAGATGGTGGAGGATCGATGATCGACTCAGGCAGCTCCCGAATGGAGCTGCTAAGTTCCGATGCAACGACCACAGAATCCGTCGGAATTGACGGAAAATCGAAGTCTGGCAGATCAACGTCTGCCTCTGAGGTTGCGGTTGACTGTGAATGGAACATCTCAGGATTGCGTTCAATGCAAACCCAAAACATTCCGAGGGCGATGAGGACCGTTGCCGGCCATTTCCATTCATTCATTGAAAAGTTCCTTTGCATTCATTGCTTCGTAAGCTTTCTCCCTACTTTCTTGTCTCGGCTTCCCTGCGAGATAGATATAGGGCCTTGTCTTCCAAGACAAGATGTATAGGGAGATAGATGATGTGAAAGGGCAGAAAAGTCCGCAGAAGTATACAAATATACGTAATGAGAGCAATGAAAAAGCGCTCACTCTTTGTTTTGACCTCATCCCCCAAACCCCCTTCTCCCACTTCATTATTTATAAAATACAGTGCTCAAAAATATCACACTATTGCGAAACGGGAGAAAGGGGCTTACTCGCTATGTATTAAACAGAGCTCCCCTTCTCCTGACTTTCAAAAATAAAAAAATCTACATCAATGATATCACTATTGTAGTAAAGAAGGAGAAGGGGCTGGGGGATGAGGTCGTAACAAAAAAACACCCAGTCCGCAACGCGAACTGGGTGAATTTGCTCAATGTGGAAGCTGATTCATTGAACGACAAAAGGATTACATGCCAGCAACTTTTTCACCGCGGCGAATTGCCTCGACTGGCCTGCTTTTCTTTGGCTGGGGAACAGATGGTTCCCACTGGCCTTTCTCCGTGCGAGGCAGAGGTTGCCGAAAGATCGGCTCCTCCAACCCCTCACGACCCTGTGGCTTCGAATGTCCGCCATCAAAGTCTGGTGGATTTGACCAAGGACTGAGACCGAACGGCTGGTTTGGTGCGACATACGCACGACCAGGTCGCTTATTCGGATCCAGATCCAGCGGCAGAAGATCTTGCCCTTCCGGCGACCGCGAGTGCGGCCACTGTTCAGGCATCGTGAGATCACCATCCCTTCTCACGTGCGAATCCCGAAACGTCACAATCGGAGGTGCAGGAGTTCCGTAGGGCGTGACTTTCACACCCCTCGCTTCGGCTGCCTGGAGCTGGTCCAGAAGGCCTTGGCGGGAGAAAGCTTCCCAGCGGAAGTTCTTTTCCACTGCAGCGTAATATTTGTCTTGGTCGTCCTGCGTAGACTCAAACTGCAAATCGGCACAATGCACGCCAACAGCAGCAAAAGAAATACAAAAGACCAAGACTGCAGCGAGCTTCCACACTGCACCAAGCACTGGCACCGTCCAAGGGACTGGTGCCGCAATGATCGTGACTTTTCCAGCCACATCGATGCCGGGTTTACCGGCTTGAATGTTGTCATCCATATACGTAACCTCCATGTTCTTAAATAGCTTCCTTGCCCATTGATTCTTCGCTCCGCTTCCAAGAGAGCTTGGGGTCAATGGAATTTTACTTGTAAAGACACTTTCGAATTGTGTCCGTACACCTCGCTCTCTAACACAGAACGAAGAAGATGGGCAGGGGCCTGCCTATCGGCAGGTAAAGATGATGTGAAAGGGCAATTGCGCGGGGATTATAGGGATATTGCTTTAGATGACAACTATATTTTCCTATATAGGAAAAACTGTATATGGTATTTGGTAGATGGTATATGGCTTCTAAACCACATACCAAATACTAGATACCAAATACTAATTAGATTAGCGTCGTGGTGGTCCTCTGCGAGGTCCTCCACTAAATCCACCAGTGCGAGGTGGACGCTCTACGTAGCCCTCAGGTTTTGGCTGTGACTGCTTGAGTGACATGCGTGTTTTGCCTTCCTTGGCATCGAACTCGACACAGAGAGCTTGGACAACGTCTCCAACGTTAAGCACGTCTTCGACCTTTTCGGTACGCTCCCATTTGAGTTCTGAGATGTGGATCATCGCATCCTTACCCTTGAGGAATTCTACGATCGCTCCAACACCATCGATGACACGAACAACAGTACACTCGTATAGTGTGCCAACTTCTGGCTTTGCGACGATTCCTTGGATCCATTCTTTAGCCTTGATCATAGATTCACCATCTATAGAAGTGACAAATACAAGACCACTGTCTTCGATGTCGATATCGACACCAGTTTCTTTTGTGATCTTCTGGATTGTCTCTCCGCCCTTACCGATGATCAATCGAATGTCCTCAGGGTTGATGACGATAGTCTCGATGCGCGGAGCAAATGCACTCATCTCTTTGCGTACCTCAGGGATAGCGCTAAGCATATCTTTCAAAATAGATGCACGACCGATCTTTGCTTTTTCAAGCGCTTCTTTGAACACAGCGTCTGGAAGACCCTTTACCTTGATGTCCATCTGGATAGCAGTAACTCCTGCTGCAGTTCCAGTGACTTTGAAGTCCATATCTCCTCCGAAGTCCTCTTCATCTTGAAGGTCGGACAACACGACAAACTTGCCAGAAGGATCTGACATGAGTCCCATCGCTATTCCAGATACTGGAGCAGAGATCGGCACACCTGCAGCCATAAGAGCAAGAGTAGAACCACACGTTGCAGCCATGGAAGAGGAGCCGTTACTTTCGAGGATCTCTGTGACCGTTCGGATGGTGTATGGGAATGCTTCTTCTGTTGGAAGCACAGGCTCAAGAGCCTTTTGTGCTAGGTATCCATGTCCGATCTCACGGTTTCCTGTGAACAGACGGTTAGAAGTTTCTCCTACAGAGAACGGTGGGAAGTTGTAGTGGTGGAAGTAACGATCTAACTTTTCTCCCATCATGCCTTCTGTCATAAGCTTGTCTCCAGGTGACCCAAGAGTACATGTCGTAAGACCCTGTGTTTCTCCACGCTGAAAGAGTGCAGATCCGTGAACACGACTAGGAAGGATGTCTACCATACAGCCAACAGGGCGGATCTCATCTGGAGTACGTCCGCTCATACGCTTTCCTTCTTCGAGAACCAATCGGCGAACTTCACCAGTGACTACTTTATGCATAAGATCTCCTGCATTTGCATACAACTCAGTAAGATCTTCGTTACCTTCTGCTGGACCATACTTCTCTTCGAGTACTGCTGCTGCACCGTCTGCAAGTTCATTGAAGTATGCACGACGAGCAAGCTTGTCCATTTGGGAAAGGATCGCATTGTTAATACCCTCGAGTGCACCTTCCTTGAGGAAGGCAAGAGCCTCTGCGTGTTCGAAAGACGCTGGTGCTTCCCATTTTTCAGATCCGATCTCCTTTTGGATATCTGCAAAAGCAGAAGCGATCTTCTGTGCTGCCTCCTGACCAAATTGGATAGCCTCTAAGACCTTCTCCTCTGGAACTTGATTCGCAGCTGCATCGATCATGATCACACGATCTTTTGTAGCAGTAAGGATCATATCAAATTCACACTTTTCACGATCTTCGTGTGAAGGGTTTAAAACAAGTTTACCATCGAGTAAGCCTACACGGACTGTTCCAACAGGACCATCTGCAGGACAGTCTGAAAGTGCTACAGCAAGAGACGCTGCATTTGCAGAAACGATGTCGTGCTCATTGTCGAAGTCGTAACTTAGAACAGTACAAAATACTTGAATGTCATTGTGGATCGTCTTGGCAAACATTGGACGAAGACCACGGTCGATGACACGTGCTGTAAGAACAAAGGCATCCGCTGGACGACCTTCACGCTTACGGAAACGAGATCCTGCAACTTTACCAGCTGCGTAAAACTTCTCCTGGTACACAACCTGGAGAGGGAGAAACGACACACCAGAACGCGCAGTGCGACTAGTGGTACAGTTACTCATACAAACTGTATCGCCCAATTGGCCAATAACAGTTGCGTTTGCTTGCGCGGCAAGCATACCCGTCTTAAAGACGAACTTTTGATCACCGACTTCTACGGTGTATTCTTTATTAGGCGCTATGGCCTCAGTCTTGCTAGACATAAAATAAGAGTGAAAGAGAAAAAAATCCCCTTCGCTCCAGCGCTTTCCCTATAACAGAGTGGATTCACATATCTGGTAACGAATCGTAAACAGGTACGTAAACCCAAAGAGTAAGAGCATGCGGTGGAGGAAGGAACTACAGCCAGTATACACTCCTCAGAACAGGAAAGAAGCCATTTCTTCACGAATAATTTACCTCTTTTTTCTCCGCACAAACCCTATCCCTCCTGCAGCACCTGCTGCTATAGCGAAGACTGCCGCAGGGCCAGTATCACCAACGGGGCTGCAAGCAAGGCGATGTCTGCCCCAAAAGATGCTCACTAGATTACCTATCGTTGAGAAGAACAAAAAGTGCCACAGCAAGTGTGAGTCCTACGAGAAATTTTCGCCTCAAGAAAAATACATGACTAACCATTAGTCATAGTTTATGCAAATCTCATCATTTTGCAGAAGACATGGTCTTGTTCTGCTGGGAAATTATGTCTCAATAGATGAAGATATCATTCTTCTATTACTCGACGTCCCGTCCCCTTATTTCTTCAACTTGTTCACCTCGAGCATAGACTGGTAGTCGGCTGGCTTGTTCATCTTCATGTAGTTGAGCAATGTACGACGACGAGCAACTTTAGCAAGAAGACCCTTACGGCCTGAATGATCCTTCTTATGGTCCTGTAGGTGCTTGGTAAGCATAGCGATCTCCTTCGTGAGAATACCAACCTGAACCTGAGGGGAACCTGTATCGCTATCGTGTGTTTGGTGCTTTGTGATAAGACGTTTCTTTTGGGTTTTCTTCATTACCATATATATATATTGGGGAGGATACAATTACGACGTCTGTGAGCTTTTAAGCCTTCAGAGCGTAGTCTACGGAGATATAGTATGGATCTGATAGAGTAATGGCAAGAAGAAGGAAGACATAAATGAGCGAAAGAATCTTCTAAATCGTCAAATCATTCACAGAGAACAGGTATACAGAAGTACAAAGGATTATGAAGTATAGCAATAGCCACTTTCTGGCTTATATAAGAGCAAATACAAAAATAAGAGAAAGTCATTGTGTCCCATAGAAAATACAGGAAAACTGTGACCACTTTTTGCGGACATTACCTCCTTCCCACATAACCATAATGAGCACAGCAATACTTAAAATAATGGCACACACAGACGATACGGAAAGTAGTAGTGACAAAGACGAGACACCTTCTGCAAAAGTAGAAGAAACAAAAGTAGATCCACAAGTACGAATACAATTCTGGCGTCAGACGCTTGGCCACCTCATGATGAGGCAAGATGTAGGATGTGCAGATGCACATGATCTGAGGCACATGCAACAATTACGAGAAAATATTAACAATGCCGAATAATTGTTATAAGCAGTGGACAAACGTGCACCCTGTGCTACACTGCTCTGCATGGAATATATCCCTATAGCACTCGGTTGCATCATCCTCTACTTCGTAGCTCGTCCTCGTATCTCAGGAGTAAATGCGGAGGACAACATACGACTACGTGCAGAACTTGAGCAACAAACAAAAGAGGTAGGCAGGCTGCAGCAACATTGGGAGGAGGAAAAGAGAGAGAAGACAGAGATCACAGGAAAAGCCAAAGAGCTCAAGGAGGCACACATCGCTCTAAAGGCAGAACACACTGCTATCGCAAATGAGAAAGATCATCTGTACAAACAGATAGCGCACTTCGAAGCGCAACAGATACAACGAGAAGCAGAGCAGAAGAATGCTCTCAATGAATTCAAGGAGGCAAAGAACAGTTTGGAAGATGAAAAAAGACGCGTTCGAAGAGAGGATGAAGAACGTCAGCAATCTATCATGGAAGAACGCGACAGGCAGTGGAACGAACATGAGATATCTGTTGCTTCACTCTTACGAGACCTATGCAAGAAACGTGAGTTTCAGTTTGATGGCTTCGACAATACCAATCTACCAAATGGATTCGATGGCAGCTTCAAGCCAGACTTCCTTATAGAGTTTCTTGGGCAGTACATCATCTTCGATGCCAAAGTCTCTCGGTCCGACAACTTCCAGAACTATGTCACTACGCAGGTGAAGTCTACAGTAAAGAAAGCAAAGAGCAGGTCCGACATCTACCCTGCCATCTTCCTAGTCGTCCCGACTGAGGCTATCTCACTCCTAAAAGAAACGATCTTCCATGAGCAAGACTTCACAGTCTATGTGGTATCCCCTGAATCACTAGCACCAATACTTGCTGGACTGAAGAAGATCACAACATACGAACTCACAGAACAATTTGATCCCCAAGAACGTGAAAACATTATCAACCTCGTTGCAAATCTTGATTTTCATATTCATCAACGAAATGCTACAGATATACTCATGTCTAAATTTGGAGCAGAACTTATTCGTGATTCACAAAGGTTGTACCCAGAACTTTCTAAAGAAGTCATTGCTAAAAAACAAAATATGCGAGTACCGAATAACCTGAAACCAACAGAGCTAAAAAGGCTTACTGCAAACGTTGATGCACAAGTAGAAGAAATTGAAGAGCTTGAATCACCCAAGGCTACAATCTCTTCGACCGACATGAAGTCAGCTGAATTACTGCTTGAAGAGAAGTTATGATTTTTCGCACAACCAAGCGCTAAATTCTCTACACTACCCGAGTGAATAATATCGACACCGCTAACATACCGGCTCTCAAAGGATTAAACGACGCACAAAAAGAAGTAGTACTCCATATAAAAGGGCCATCACTAATTTTGGCTGGTGCAGGAAGTGGCAAAACACGAGCACTCACACATCGCATCGCATATTTGATAGACCAAGGAGTGCCCCCATGGCAGATCCTTGCAGTCACATTTACCAACAAAGCAGCAGTGGAGATGAAAGAGCGCGTTGCAAACATGCTACACATAACTGAAGGAATAAATGACCTGAACACAGAGCGCAGAACACAAAACAGTACGTTGCCAACCATGGGCACCTTTCATTCTATCTGTATCCGAATACTCAGAAGAGATATAGACAAAATGGGCGGTGACCGAGGGTTTGTCGTTTACGACAGCGACGACCAAAAGCGCCTGATGAAAGAAGTGCTCAAAGAAATGATGATTGATGAAAAAGAACTCAAGCCAAAGGCAGCACTCTCTTATGTGAGCCGATTCAAGTCCGAAGCCATGAGTCCGTCTGAAGCTGTAGGGCAAGCAAGTTCTGCACACATGCATCGAGTAATCGATGCGTACAAAAAGTATCAAAGTGCTCTCAAGAAAGCAAACGCCATGGACTTCGACGATCTCCTACTGGAAACAGTTCGCCTCTTTACCCAGTGTCCTGACATACTCGAACGCTACCAAGAAACATGGCGCTACCTCCATGTCGATGAATACCAAGATACAAACCACGTGCAGTATCTCATCATTTCCATGCTCGCAAAAAAGTACTGCAACCTCTGTGTTATAGGAGACCCAGACCAATCCATCTACAGCTTCCGTGGTGCAGACATCCGCAATATATTGGAATTTAAAAAAGAATACCCAGACGCTATTGAGATCAAACTCGAACAGAACTATCGCTCTACACAGCCTATCCTCACTGCTGCAGATGCCGTGATTTCCTTGAACCCCGACAGACCAGAAAAGAAGATGTGGACCGAACGCACCGAAGGTCCAAAGATCGTGGTACACGAAGTAGAAAATGAGCGAAAAGAGGCCAGCGAAGCACTTGCCACTACAGAGAGACTACGAAGCGAAGGAGTAAGCTTAAATCAGCAAGTTGTCTTGTACAGAACCAATGCCCAATCTCGCCTCTTTGAAGAAGCATGCATGCGAAACGGCGTACCCTACAGGATCATCGGTGGAATGAAGTTCTACGCTCGCAAAGAAGTAAAAGATGTACTGGCCTACCTGCACGTCATTCTCAATCCAAACGATTCACTTGCTGTTCTACGCATTATCAATATTCCAAGTCGCAAGATAGGCCTAACGACGTTAGGAAAGATCCAAGAGTACGCCAGAGACATAGGATGCACACTTTGGGATGCACTGTGTACTGTAAACATCTTAGAAGGGATCAATGAGCATACCAAAGTCCGTATCGAAGAATTCACCGAAATGATCAAACAGTATCAAAAACATAAAGAGCACGACGTCGTATCTGAATTAGCATCACATTTGCTCTCACGAATAGGCATGGAGAAGTGGCTTCGAGACGACACTGAAGAAGGTGAAACACGCTGGCAAAACGTACAGGAACTTCTAAGTGTTATGCATAAGTATGACCAACTCGAACCAGTCCTCTCTCTCACTAGCTTCCTCGAAGAAGTTGCTCTCGTTTCAGAAGTCGACAAACTACAAGACGTAGAAGGTGATGCCCTTACACTTATGACTCTTCACCTGTGTAAAGGTCTAGAGTATGAACATGTCATCATCGCAGGATGTGAAGAAGGAATCTTCCCCCACAGCAACTCTCTCGTGGACAAGTCTCAGCTCGAAGAAGAACGCAGACTGATGTATGTAGGCATGACACGATCGAAGACACACCTCGACCTCTTCTGTGCACGGTCTCGCATGCTTTGGGGCCAACCACAGAGCAACATCCCAAGTAGGTTCCTCGATGACTTACCTACAGAATGCACGGAGAAACGTAGCGATGATGTACTCAGTGCATTTGCTTGGGCATCCAAAGCAGGACATGACCACATCAAAAATGGAACACTCAAACCCTTCAGTCAGAGATCAGGTGGTGGCATCGACATCGAATTCAACCAAGATACCGAGTTCTCTTCAGATGGATTTAGTCAAGAAGCTAGAAACGATGACATGTTCGTAGAAGGAGCAAAAGTCCGTCATCCTAGCTTTGGAAATGGCACCATAACAAGCCGTCGTGGAGACATCGTCGATGTAAAATTCCGCGGAGGGGAAAGCAAGACCTTTGCATTGAGCATCGCACCTTTGCAACCACTCTAAAAACCCCTACCCTCGATGTCATCCTGAGCTCGACGAAGGACTATTGTTCATAGTACGTCCCTCGAGCAAGCGGTGAATCTAGTGGAACCCACGCAAAAACCGTATCGCCATCTGTCCATGTTACAGATCCAACTGAACCGATATCTCCAGACTGATTGATGGAAATCTGCAAAGCAGCCGTCTGCGCATCTACAGGCACTGCTACATCTGCATAAAGAGTAATTATCCGCTCATGATCTTCAAGAGATCCAAATGCGCCATCGAGACTACTACAAACTATCGTCGACGAACCAACTGTGCACGAATGCCTTTCGGACGTGCCATCGGCACCAAAAGTTGCATTTGCAACTGTGACACTTCCTATAGCCCCAATAGTAAAGGTGATATCTGTAACGCGTAGACCGGCCTGACTATCTGCAGTCTCTCCTTTGAATATGAACGAGCCAATAGGTGTCTGAGATCCACTCACTAAGAAGCCACGTTCACTTCCATTCCGAGAAACATTGATGATGCGTGATCGACTTGTTTGAAACGCTGAAAATGTATCTGTTGTAGAGGTGTTGTATGAACGATTACTCCATCCTCCGTCTCCTTCTATTCCCATAGATTGTACTTTGGCAATCTGACCACTCTCGCCTCCTTCGTCATGTTCTAGTAGCTGAGCACGGATGTAAAACGTCATATCTTCACGTTGTTGGATCTCGATATTTTTTGTCTTCACACTAAGTCTGTATGTGCTTCCAGAATCAAGAAATGCTCTGCCTACAAGTGCCGCAGAATCGTCATAGACAAGGAAAGATCCAATGGAATCAATCGCATTTACAAGTGTGATAGTAATAGCATTCAACGCAAGTGGCTCACTTTCACTAAGTACTTTCATAGAAGCCATGACAGGTGATATATGACCGAGTAAAAGAAGATTGGTATCGAGAGAAACATTACTATCGGAATCATACGTATGTGCAACAGAAGATATAGAACTCGATGTCGTCGTTACTGTAAGTCCAGTTTTGGGGAGATCTATGTAAGAATGAGCAGACGATACCGCAGAACTGCTACTGGAAGACAAGCTGATATCGCCCAGTTCAGCTGCAAAGAGTTTATTCAGTTCGCCTTTATCAAAAGCCAAGTAGCGTGCTGCAAGCATTGCCATTTGATCACGACGTAAACGAGTTCCTGGACGAAGGTCTAAGCCAATACTAAGTTCAGTAGCAACGGAAAGGTATGGATCATACCACTCTCCATCGATGACATCAGGTGCACGATAGCCAAAGACCTCTGTCAGAATCTTGAGAGCTTCTTCGTATTGGACAGGGCGATCTGGTTCAAAAAGCCACTGACTAGAAGGCACTCCTTCAACAGAATTTCCTTGTACGATGCCAAGTGCTTTTGCAGTACACACTGTAGATCGATACCATGCATCTTTTGGTACATCCGCAAAACACGTATCATTTGTTAAGCGTACACGAAGAGGGCCTGTATAGAGTGGTATAGCTATCTTTACAAACTCTGCTCTGTTGAGAAGCCGCAATGGACGAAATGTTCCATCTGGATTTCCTTCAAGGACACCTTCTGCAGTCAGGACACTGATGGCGACTGCAGCAATGTCATCTGTAGAAACATCGCTATACTGTAGGTATCGCGAATCGTACGACGTGGCATATGCAACCACAGGCAACAGAAACGCTGATAGGAAAGAAATGATACGCATAAATGAGACCAGAATAGTACTACCCTTCGAAGCCAGAACCAAACAGTTCTTCGTGTGTTGGAACCGGGCCAAATACACCACAGAAGGAGAAATCAGGAATCGGACCGAATATCTTACCATCTCCAGGTTCTTCTGGATTGTTACAGACATAATCACGCGTACCAAAAGGGCGGCGGCTACTACTCGAGCCTCCACCAAATCTAAATCCATTGCCAGTACTAGAGCTACTGCTACTACTTCTTGAAAAACCATTGCCACTGGATCGAGAACTAGAAGATCGTCCACCATCAGATGACCTCCCACTCCCTACTCCAGACCCCCCACTCCCAGATCGTTGGCGGATAACACCAAGTTCACGAAGACAATTGAGGTCAAAGTTTGGATCGCGATAGATAGAAGAGAAATCAAATCCTAGTCCCTTTAATTTTCCAAAATCTATCCGCGGACTCCGAAGAAGATCGGAGAGACCAAACCCTCTAAGTTGGTTTAAGTTCGCATTCGGATTATCTAAAATTTCATTGATAGCATTCTGTACATTATCCACAGGACTTGTTTCAGAACTACTTGATCCATTGGTACCGCTAGCACCATTGTTTCCATTTGTGCCATTGCTAATATTAGAACCATTGCTCCCGTTGTTCCCATTCCCTACGCCCGACCCCCCACGCCCTACTCCTGAACCACCCGTATTATCTATAACATTCAAACCACCATAGGTGCTGCCCCCTACACCCGACCCCCTACGCCCTAATCCCAGACCACCAGTTTCATCTACAACGTGTACTCCATAGTTTCGATTACCAGGGTTACCAAATGAGCGGTCCCGACTCCCTACTCCTAATCTACGATTGTCATCCTGAGCTCTGACGAAGGACCCTCCGCCAGATTTGCTTGTACGAATGACTCTCCCAAAAGGGTCACGCGTAAAGTAGTTACTGTAGTCATACCGTTGAATACCCCTAAATACACCATCATTAAGAAGAGGATTAACCGACCAATTACTACGATATTGGAGTGGTAAAACATCGTTAGAGAATATCGGTCGAACAACCCACGTATCATCATAGGCACGTGCGCTCTGTGCTGACACTTCATATGGCCAGAGGATGGCTGAAAGCAGTAGAAAAGCCCCGACGCAAACCCGATGAAATAGTGCAATAGACATAACGGGAGACATTCTAATGCAAAGTTTAGTGGACACAATGCACTTTCTGGGCTTTTTATAGCCAAAAAAAGGCCACTAACTCGTCAGTCAGTGGCCAAAAGCCGTGGTCCTCAAAAGAACTCAGAGATCAAACTCAAACAGTTCTCCAAAAAAAGAAGTATAGCCCAAAACTACTCTAGTATTGACCCATCCAAGGACTTTTTTCACGCTTACGGGGTTTCGGTTTCTGATTCCATAATCTACCCCTCTCTTGATTCAATTTGAACAAAACTGAATCTACAGCGTGCTCAACAATTTTAGGTGGGACATCCAGACTCAATACTTCATGAATATGCTTAAAGAAAACATCATCCGAATACAGATGCCACTCACCTCGAAATTGCAGAGTGAAACCTTCTGGAAGTCGACAAGACAACTTCTTCAATTTTTGTAACAGACCTTGTTTTGCTCTCATTTTGATTCTCCAAGATTCTGAGGACACATTCGTACTTCTACACCCCTACATTGGGGCAGTCCTACATTGGACGCCCACGAACGACTCAAGGGGCAGAAGACGAATGGCCAATGGTGTGAAAGATCTAAGTTCCCTGTACGTGAGTTGCTATAAAACGGCATTGTCATCATCTTGTAATGTAAATAAAGCTGCTTGGTCCAACAGACGTAATCCTCTAACAAGTTGCGCCATTTTTGCATGGGCTTTTTTCCGCACTTCACCTGTCTGGCGAAGTATAGTTTCGGCCAATGTTCTCGCTGTGACATGTGTATCGCAAGTATCTGGTAATTCACGGAGACAAATGTATTGGCGATGTTCCATGATGAGCTCTGCAGCTCTATGCAGGTCGATAGTCGTATCGCCTACTGGTGAATCTGCGGAGGTCTCTAGTGTTTCAGCCGATGGAGGTAAAACGTCTGTATTCATGATGAGAAAAAGAAAATAAATAATAAAAAATACGCTCACTCTGGGGCAGAGGAAGGCGACAATACTGTTAACGAGTTATCCTAGACATACAGCAGCTCCTTCCTCTGGGTAAACCAGAAAGAATAATAGTTGCCGTAGGTAAAAGTCTTGGATGACATATGTGCACATTTTATCCGATAACGTGCTAAAGTCAAGGTCATGGTCAATCTTAAGACAGAAATACGGCTCTTCTGTGCCCAACACAAGCTGAGATTAAATAAAGACCTAGGGCAACACTTCTTAGTAGATCAAGAGATTCTCGATGCCATCGTGAAAGCTGGAGATATACAGAAAGACGATACGATCGTAGAGATAGGCCCTGGTATCGGTGTACTTACCAAAGAGCTTGTTGCCAGATGCGACAACGTCACCGCTATTGAGATAGACCAACGTTTGATTCCCCTGCTAAAGATATACATCGCAGTCTACAACGAGCAACCAGCCTCAAGTCACCTACAGATAATCAACAACAACGCCCTACAAACTCCCCTTCCAAAGACACCATACAAAGTAATCGCAAACATCCCCTATCACATTACCTCTCCGCTACTTCGCCATGTATTCATAGAGTCAGAAACATCACCCACATCTCTGACACTCTTGATCCAAAAAGAAGTTGCAGATCGAATATGCGATACAAAAAGCTTCAGTCTCCTTACCATACTTGTTCGACTCTTTGGCACACCCCACATCGTCTGCCCTGTATCACCATCGTGTTTTACACCACCGCCCAAGGTCGACTCTGCAGTTATCCATATCGAGTGTTTCGAGAAGCCACTTGCAGATGCCAAAACACTAGATGCCATCTTCAAGCTTACCAAGGTTGCCTTCTCACAGAAGCGCAAAAAATTGCGCAATACTTTGGCAGCGTTCCCTGATGTGTTGGAACGTCTCAAGGCGCTAGAAATAGACGAGAACAGACGACCACAAGATTTATCTGTAGAGGAATGGATCGCAATCGTACAGACAAGCTAGGACAATAACTCCACAATGATCTATGCATTTTTACTGAGCTTCTTAGTGGCGCTTTTCGGCTTACAGTGGTGGCAGTTGCCAACATATCCAACATTACTCCTCTGTACCCTTTGCACCCTTTGTACCTTTTGTGTCCTTTACAAAAAAACAAGAATCTTCACCTCTATCACTCTAGGAATACTGATAGCGATGCTAAGTGTTGCCCGTACAACACACATCACTTCTCCACAGAGCATTGACCACTATGCAAACGAACAAGCAGCGAAAATCTCAGGAATGATCGTAGCGGAGCCAGATCGCAGACCGATGCAAACGAAATACACAGTTGCAGTACAAACTCTTGACGATAGGAGTGTGTATGGAAATGTCCTGATTACAGACAATCGTGGATGGCCTGAATACGAGTACGGTGATCACATCACTGCATACGGAAAACTCGAACGCCCAGGAAAGATAGAGGACTTCTCGTATGACAATTACTTAAGTCGATACGACATCTACGCAGTCATGTATCGATCTTCAATCGAAAAAACTCACAACCCACAACTCACAACCCACAACTCTACATTGGCCTTTCTCTTCAACACCAAATCAATATTCGAGCACCAAATCAACAAGCTCTACCCCGAACCCCACGCATCATTCATGGCAGGATTACTTACAGGATCGCGAAAGGGTATACCATCGAACCTTATGGAAGACTTCAATACCACCGGACTCACACACATCATCGCCATCTCTGGGTACAACATCACCATCATCATCGTCATCATCACAGGGGCACTCTTCTGGCTCCCGCTCAAATGGAGATTTCTCCCTGCGGTCTTCGCTATCATCGCTTTCACACTATTTGTAGGGGCAAGTGCTGCAGTCGTTCGCGCGAGCATCATGGGGATACTAGGACTCATAGCTCTGCAACTTGGGCGGCTAAGTCATGTGCGCCTCACGCTACTCTGGACGCTCTTCTGCATGCTAATCTATAACCCGAAGTACCTCTGGTATGATGCAGGATTTCAGCTCTCTTTTCTCGCAGTCATCGGACTCATGGAACTCGCACCACTTCTCGACAAGCTCTTTAGCTGGGTGCCCAAAACTCTCGGCATTCGTGAAGCACTCCAGATGACGATGGCAGCACAACTCTCTGCAGTTCCACTGATCATTGTGCTCTTTGGACGTCTGTCACTTATCGCTCCTATCGCAAACATGCTCGTAGCCCCCGCTATACCTCTGGCAATGCTATTTGGATTCCTCGCAACAACAGTAAGCTTTGTATCATTCCCTTTTGGTCAACTTCTCGCATACTTCGGATGGGGATGTTTACAATGGATACTATTTTTTGCTACAGAATTAGCAAACATTCCATTATCATCGATAGAGACAAAGGGTATCTCTTTACCAATGATCGTGGGATATTATGGATTTATAGTGGTATTCTTACTGAGCAGATCTCTATGGAACTCATCATCTCCCGTCGGCAATGTATCGGTGTCATCATAGGATTTTGCATCCTGACTATGGGAATCTATGGTGCATCGCTTAGTAACGGCTTTGTCTATTTTGATGATCCATATCTTATCTTGGCAAATGCTGCAGTGCAAAGCATCTCTCCAAGTACAGTCTTTACGATATTTTCAACGTACGATCCAGAACTCTATATACCATTAACACTCTTTTCATTCCAAATCGATTGGTTAATAGGAGGAGGAACACCTTTTATGTTTCATCTCAGCAATCTTCTCTTGCATACTGCCAATGCCCTTCTTGTAACGTGGCTTGCCTTATTACTATTGAGACGCAAAGGCATGGCGCTATTCTGTGGGCTCCTCTTTGCAGTACACCCTCTCCATACAGAAGTTGTAGCATGGGCAAGTGCACGAAAAGACATTCTATTTAGCTTCTTTTATCTTCTATCTATCATTGGATACCTCATCAACAGTAAAAAAATGAGTATCTTCAGTTTTGTATGTGCGCTACTTTCAAAAGTCACTGCGGTAACATTGCCATTCATTCTTCTGCTTTTAGACTGGCGCAATGGTAAAATTATTGACCGAGAAAACCTCAAAGAGAAACTCCCATACTTCGCGCTCTCGATTCTTTTCGGTGTGATCGCACTCTTTGGAAAATCCGAAACTGTCGCATCGGTCAGCATCTTTAAAACTCTGCTCATGGCATGTAAGAGCACAGTATTCTACCTGCAAAAGCTACTCATCCCAACAGGCCTCTCTGTCATCTATCCTTATGCAAAAGTCATATCCATCTCGTCTATAGACTTCGCTCTACCGCTCATCGTGGTACTGCTCATACTGTGTACGATGGCCTTCTACAGAAACAAAGATAAAGAGATCACCTTCGGAATACTCTTTTTCTTCATCACACTTGCTCCCACCTTTATGAACTTTGCAAAAGGTGAAAATTTTAGAGAGTATTTCTTCGCATCAGACAGATATGTCTACCTTCCATCTATCGGATTTTTCTACATCCTCATCGTTCTTCTGACACGACTACAGATTCCAAAAACTGTAAGCAGATCCATGGCAATACTGGTCATAGGAATATGTAGCATTCTTGCATTCCATCAGTCCAAAGTCTGGCAACATAGTGGAACCCTTTTTAAAAATGTTCTGAGACATTACAGTTACTCTCATCTTGCACATAACACTCTTGGAGCAGTATATGCAGAGTACGGAGATATCGATAATGCCATTAAGCAATTTCGCAGATCTCTCTCCATACGCCCTACTGCCAGAGCGTACTACAACATCGGAGTACTAGAATACAAGAACGGAAACAGTAAAGAAGCTATACAAGCAAATGAAAATGCCATTGCTATCAAGCCAAGCTATGCAGCAGCCTATATAAACCTCGGCGTGATCTACTGGGAGAATAATGAACGCACTAAAGCAATAGAGTACATGAGAAATGCAGTAGACATTGATCCAAATGACCAAGATGGAGTTATAGACCTCGCAGCTATGCTTACAGAATTCAACCAAAAAGAAGAAGCTGCTGATCTCATAGAACCTATTCTGAGAAAAGATCCAGATAATGAACATGCCCTCGCTGTTGCTAAAAAGATATTGAAAACAAAAGACTAAAACGACTGAGAAGACTTAAACGACTTTGAGGAAGGTTCCATAAAATAAAAGAGTCCTCTTAGTCTTTTCAGTCCTTTTCAAAACGTGTATTTATAACAATGAGACGCTTTTGCATAAAGCAACATGTAGAGTACACTCAGATCACAATGAATCTTGAGCAAACCATCCACGGTGTCACATTCAAAAACCCAATGGTACTAGCCTCCGGGATCATGGGTATTACCGCTAGTAGCTGGGATTTTGTCGTACAAGGAGGGGTCGGAGGAATCACAACGAAGTCCCTCTGGCTCACCGAACATATGGGGCACAAGTGTCCTACCATCATCTCAACAGAAAACTGGATGCTCAATGCCGTAGGCCTACCAGATGCAGGAGTGGAGAAGGCACAACAGGAGATCGGTGCCTTTATGAAAAACAAAACTGTTCCACTCATCGCAAACATCGTCGCAGGTTCCATAGAAGACTTCGGGAAAACTGCTGAGGGAATAGCAAAGCTCAACCCCAACTTCTTTGAAGTAAACATCAGCTGTCCAAACGTCGAAGACGAATTTGGCAAACCCTTTGCTTGCTCTGCTCCCGACGCAGCAGCAGTAACGAAGCTAGTAAAGAAGGTCAGTGGCAAGATCCCCGTGTTTATAAAACTCTCTCCCAACGTCGATAACATCGGAGCGATAGCGCTTGCTTGTGCAGAGGAAGGTGCAGATGGATTTACCGTCATCAACACCGTCGGGCCTGGTATGGCGATAGATCTACGCAGCCGTATGCCCATCTTACATAACAAGGTCGGGGGGCTATCTGGGAAGGCGATCAAGCCAATAGCAGTACGGTGCATCGCAGATGTATACAAAGCAACAGAAGGAAAACTTCCCATCATCGGAACAGGAGGAGTCTACACAGGGGAGGACGCGCTGGAGCTGATGCTAGCAGGAGCATCACTTATCGGTGTGGGCACAGCAGTGGCAGACAGAGGAATAGACGTGTTTCGTAAGATCTGTAGCGAGATGCAACTCTGGTGCACAAACGAAGGAGTCACAGAAGTCTCGGATATGATCGGTGGGATGCATCGCGTAACAAGTAACCAGTAACCAGTAACATTATGAGTTCCATCTCCCTCCAAAGCAGCCTCCCAAAGACCTATCGAATTATCGATATTACACAAGAAACAGAAAACGTACGCATGTATACATTCGATGGATCTCTTGGCGCAAAGCCGGGACAGTTTCTGATGGTGTGGCTCCCTGGTGTAGACGAAAAGCCATTTTCCGTAGCATACGATGACGGAGCACACACTCGTATCGCCTTTTTCGCAGTAGGCCCTATGTCCGAAGCACTTGCCAATTGCAGTGTCGGAGATCTTGTGGGACTACGTGGCCCTTTTGGAACAAGTTACGAATGGGAACCAGGTCAACATCTCGCACTCGTTGCAGGTGGATACGGGGCAGCCCCTATGTTCTTCGTCGCAAGTGAAGCAGTACAGCATGGTACAACCATCGATGTGATAGTCGGTGCAAGAGGGAAAGAACATCTTCTCTTCCTCGACCAACTCGAGTCTCTTCCAAATGTCGCCCTTCACGTCGCAACCAACGATGGCTCACAAGGCTTTGAAGGATATAACGTCACTGTCCTCGAGAAAATGCTCGAAGTCACCCAAGATACAAAGACCGATGACCCCGCTATAGACCAAGTTTTCGCCTGTGGCCCAGAGATCATGCTAAAAGCAACACTCGACCTCTGCAACAAATTCGGTGTACCTTGCCAACTCTCACTAGAAAGGTACATGAAGTGCGGATACGGCATCTGTGGGAACTGTGTTATGGACCCCCTAGGAGTCCGTATGTGCGTAGAAGGACCTGTTGTAAAAGGCGAAATAGCATCAAAACTAGACGAATTTGGCAAATATCATAGGGATAGTGTTGGGAGAAAACATGACTTCTAGTTACGAGCTCTAAACCTTATATGAAGATAGCAAAGTCCAATATACAAGATCCAAATGGGTGCTATGGCTCTATTTTTATATCTTGTATCTTTTAATCTTGTATCTTACGCTGTCGATGTGTAATCTCGCCAAGCTTTTATATTCTATACTCCCAAAAGTTATGTGGTTTGATGACGAAGACGAGGCTGAAGAAGTTACTGAAGAAGTTGTTGAGACTACAGAGTCTTCAGAAGACGCTGATTGTGGATGCTGCTAAGCAATACAACCAAGCCTAAATGTAAAAAAACCCGCTATGCGGGTTTTTTTATTTTCGTGCCAGCCTGCCGATTGTCCATAACTTTCGCAAAGGCAGGTGTCCAACAAAGACTAAATCCAAAAAACCTCAAACCACTGTTTTGCAGAAGTCTTTTTCTTTTTCTTGTGCATTATAGAATACGTCTCCTTTTGCAGGATCAATACAGCATGAATGCCACAGCCCAAAAGTACCAAAACCATGCCTAGAATAAGCTGTAAGCTCATATCGACAGCTGGAACATATGGAGCAGCATGAAATGTACTTGGCTGCAATGTGACAGCTACCGTATCTAGATGTGTCTGGTGTACAAAAGATCCTTGTGCAACAGTAGGGACAGCCTCCTTTGCTTGGATAGTCTGAGATACACCAGTAGCCATAAGAACGATGCCAACAACCAATAAAGCTGAGTTTGTTAGGTCGAGGAGGGGGTGTGAGTATGTGTGAAGCATATGTATATTATAACATTTTTTGTAATATTACGCAATTACAGCATTATCCCCTATTTGCTACAATTCCTGTATGAAACTAAAAGAAATCCTTCGCCTCACATGGATTCCCGTAGTAGGAGCATCACTATGCTGCCTCAGTTCCATCGTCGTCGTAATATTCGGGCTTGGCTCTGTCACCTTTGCAAGCTCTCTAGCAGACTCTCTCTACGGAGACTACAAATGGATCTTCCGTGGCATCGGCCTTTTTCTTTTGATCATCGCTCTCACGCTCCACTTCCGTAAGAAAGGAGTTTGTACGCTCAACCAAGCAAAGAGACACCGCAATGAGATCATAAACACTCTACTTCTCACACTCATCGCAGGAGTGCTGGGCTATGTCTTCTTCCTCTACGTCGTCGTGCACTACGCCGGTGTGTGGTTGGATCTCTGGGCGTAGGACGCGACATCACCCCTACCCTCTCCTCTGCGGATGAGAGGGAGATGTATTGTTTATGTTTTTTGTTTTCAGCAGGATAAAAACATAGCGAACAAAACACATACAAAACAGTACCTTCTCCTTTCCTGCTGGCCATAGCCCAGCCTGCCAGCCATAGCCCAGAGGCGACGGCTGGAGGCGACGGCTGGAGGCGACGGCTGGGCAAAGGAGAAGGTTAGGTTGAGGTCAGTTAAACCGTATACACATGAATAGCTCCGTCCTTCTTCGTAGGCTTGTCTTTCGTATACTTCCCTGGCCAGTCATCGAGTGAAAATGCATACGAGACGATGCGCGCACCTTTCTTTAGTTCCTTGAGGAGCTTCGGCTTGAGTCGAAGATTGAACGTATCGTGTAGCGCATAGAAGTACACGACATCTGCATCGGATAGATCGAACTTCAGTGCATTTGCATGAAGTATTTTTACATTTTTTACTGTAGATAACTTCACCTGCATAAGACTCAAGACATACATGACCCAAGAGAGCTCTATGCCGATGACCTTCGCCTCGGGGTTCTTCTGTGCGATGTACGTACATACGCGTGCATCTCCACAACCTACCTCAATGAATGTCTCACCTTTCTTGAGTGCTGCACACCTGTTCACACGTTCAAAGTCCTTCTTTCGTGTGGGAACCCAAGGAGCGAGAGAAAGTCCTGCCATACCAAGAGACACCAAGATCGCTATGACTGTTACTTGGACGATGATTTGGAAGGTTTCTAACACGACGTGTAGATTAACATAGTTCTCTGAGGATCGCTCTGAGAGAGGTAAAGACTCTTGCTAGGGTTTAGTAGAACTATCTTACTCTTGCCATCATCTCATCTAATTGGTTCTGCATTGTGCTTTCAGGCATCTTGAAGAAATCGAATGCATCATACAATGGCTTTGTAAGCTTGTGCACAAACTCAGGCAATTGATCCTGTAAATGGAGAGCATCGGGAATCACTAAATCAGAGCGTATTTCATCTTGCTGAGATTTGCGCTCCCAATGAAGAGGACCAATACGCTGATTTGTACTGATTAGTGTTCTGTCTTTGATTCCCTTCCATATCACTGTAACCCTCATCTCCCTGGTTTCCTCGGGTGAAAACTCTTGTGCAAATCTCATGCCATGTAGCAGGAATTCACAAATCCTCCAAACTGGTAAAGTAAAATCAATGGCTTTACCTTCATGTTTTTTCTTAGTTCCCCATTCCTCCGAGTCTTCTTGATGCCCTCTTGCCAGCGCAAATTTACCGTTGGGTGAGGCTCTCCAAAAATCGTTGAAGCCAGGGTCTTTGCCTAGATAACCAAACCAGGCTTCGATATTATTTTTGTAAGGATATGGCTGCCCTTCATGTTCAGGGTACAGTCCAACTGGCCATCCCGTTTCACGTCCAACGCAGCTTCTTCCTGAGTCAGGCCGTGCTCCTCTCTCAATTCTTTCAGCCGTTTTGCCAGTTTTGTAGTTATTGTTGAAGCCATCCAGGTGATTATCCTGACTGTCAGTTGCTATTTACACCGTCATATGTGACGGTGTATCGTTTTACGCAATTCCCACCTCCTACTTTGTTATGAGCACGAAATCACGCACCATTCTAGCCTAGGTCTTCGGTGTCTTCATCTTGCTGATGAGCCTGTCTGCCCTGACCCGTCAGCCAATCGCAGGACTCATGATTGCAGCCGCTGGCGCGTTACTGCTCCCTCCTGTCGCTAAAAGGGTCTCTGATCGACTTGCAGGAAAGTGGCGTATCACTCTTTCTGTTGCCCTCCTCATAGTCGGTATAGGCGCTTCTGGTTCATCACAAAAGTTGCAGGAGCAGACGACCACTAAGAACACTCCGACAGCAACTCAACCGACTCCTCCTGTGCAGGAGGCAGCTGCAGTTTCATCGAGAGCGAGAGCGCCCTTTGTTTATGACATTCCTTCCCTATTTGAAAAGAAATATCCACAGATCAAAGCGATGTTCGGGAAGGTTACTGACACTACTGCATACAGCGATGAGAAAACCGAAGTGTGGTTCGCCAAGAATGGTTTTGACTTGGCTCTGGACTACAATCCCAAGACCAACGATGTGATGGAGTTCTTTCTCTCAACAGATGATCCGTCCGGTTCGACGCATGACATTGAACACTTGATGGACATCGGCAATCTCTCGACTGACGACCCGCGCTACAAAGTTACGCCTGTGGCAGTCATCAACGATCCCTCATCCTATACAGGAATCAAGGTGCAGACTGTCGCTGTTGCACAGGCTGGGGAAGAAAGGGCAAGGCTGGTGAAAGATGCGGAAAAGTACAACGTGTATGCGACGGTATGTGCCCAGCAAGAGGTTAAAGCGATGCTCAAAGCACCCTCGACTGCAAAGTTCCCTTGGGGAAGCGCGGATCACATCCTCTATTCGCCGGAAAGAAAGGTGTTCGACGTGATCTCCTATGTCGATGCAGAGAACAGTTACGGCGCGAAGATTC